>JABDPU010000260.1 GCA_013042625.1 Flavobacteriaceae bacterium
GAAGGGTTTGACCCCATCCCATAAAGGTCTCGAAGTCGTCATGGTCGTTAATGCCTTCAGAGGAAAGATAGCTTGAATAAAATCGGAATAGCAATTCGGAATTGGCCACCTGATGTAATTGGGACAACACTGCGATGAACTCTTCAATACTTAAAATTACTGGAGCGAATCCGGTAGATTCAGACAGTTGAGCAATAGCCTTAAGGACGAATAGCCCGGCCCGCTTACTAGGCAGTACAAAGGTGATCTCATCGAAGTTAATATCCTGATTTTGGATATCGTTAATTACGTCTTCAATGAAATGACCCATAGCATAAAAATAAAAAAACGCTCTGGATTTCCAGAGCGTTTTTCAATTCTTATATCGTCTTGATCTTAGTTCTTGATCAAATTAATTTCAACTCTACGGTTACGTGCTCTTCCATCACGAGTTCTGTTATCCATAATTGGCTGAGATTCACCAAATCCTCTGGCAGATAGCCTTGAAGAACTGATTCCATTTTCAACTAACCAATCTACAACAGCCTGTGCACGACCTTCAGATAATTTCTGGTTGTTAGCTTCACTACCAACGCTATCTGTGTGACCATCGATGTTGAACTTCGCATTAGAATATTCCTTAAGGATTCCAGCGATGTTAGAAAGGATTTCAGCAGACTCAAATTTGATAGAGGTTTTACCAGTATCGAAAAGGATAGTCTTGGCGTAATCGTTTAATGTTTTAGCAACAGCTTCAGTAACCTCTGGGCAACCATTATTAGCAACAGTACCAACTTTGTCTGGACACTGATCGTCTTTATCTAGGACACCATCACCATCGCTATCTGGGTAAGGGCAACCATTGTTAGCAGCAGGACCAGCTTCATTAGGACACTGATCGTCACCATCGGCAACACCATCACCATCTGCATCTGGACATCCGGCCAATGATTTTAATCCAGGAGTGTTAGGACAATTGTCATTACCATCGGCAATACCATCGCCATCACTGTCAGGACAACCGTTGAAGTCAGCTAAACCAGCTTCATTAGGACAAGCATCTTCGCTATCCTGGATACCGTCACCGTCGCTGTCAGGACAACCGTTGAAAGCTTCTAAACCAGCAACTTCCGGACAAGCGTCATCTTGGTCATATATACCATCACCGTCGGTATCTGTTCCACCAAAGGTGAAAGACACTCCTGCAGTATGTTGGAAATGTCTAGGCAGATAATCTTCGAATGCGTGTTTGTAAGTGGACTGAGCCGTAATAGCAAATTGTTCACTAAGCCAAAAATTCAGACCCACTGTTCCATTTAATGTTCCGGCTCCAATCTTATCAACCCAGGTATAACCACCACCGATTCCTACATATGGATCAATTTTTCCTGTATTGAATGCGTTACCAACATCATAGGTAATAATACCATCAGCACCGAAATAAGTTAGATCATCTACATTAGAATCACCAAATTTTTCAATTCTGTTTAAAGATCCGGTAACACCCAAAGAAAAGTTATCTCCTAAATATCTTGAAACTGTAAACGTCGATAGCACAGGAAGAATATTCCAGTGATCAGTAGCATTGAAATATTCATCAAAATAGTCACCTTGAGGCGAAGGCTCACCAACTGGGTAAACGTCTACTGCGTTAAACCCAACGGAAACAGACCAAGGGTTATTTTCGTCTTGTGCGTTAACGTTGTTAAAACCAATGATTAACAACAATACGAACATTAATCTGCTAAGATTTTTCATATTCAATAATTTAATTTTTAAGTGTTAATTGTAAGCAAAAGTAAGTTGTTAAATGTTATTAACAAAGACAAATATAGAAAAATATTCATTTTTTCACAGTTAATCACCAGAGTTTACAGGCATTTTAAACGATTTCCAAAGCTTGGCCAACTTTGATAAACGAATCAATGGCTTTATCGAGATGTTCTTTGGTATGAGCCGCCGATAATTGAACCCGAATCCTTGCCTTTTCACGAGGCACTACAGGGAAAAAGAATCCGATCACATAAATGCCTTCATCGAGTAGCATATTGGCCATGGTTTGAGAAAGTTTTGCATCATATAACATAATGGGAACAATTGCTGAATCACCATCAATAATATCAAAGCCCGCATCCTTCATTCGCTTTTTAAAGTAATTGGTATTCCATTCTAATTTATCTCTTAATGTCGTGTCATTAGATAGAAGGTCGAAAACCTTAATGGAAGCACCTACAATTGCAGGCGCAAGAGAATTAGAGAAGAGGTATGGCCGCGACCGTTGCCTCAACATTTCAATAATCTCTTTTTTGCCGGTGGTATATCCTCCCATTGCACCACCCATTGCTTTACCGAGTGTCCCCGTTATAATATCTATACGATTCATAACACCTTTTTCTTCAAGTGTTCCTCTTCCTGTCTCACCGATGAATCCTGTTGCATGGCATTCATCAATCATAACCAATGCATCATATTGATCGGCCAGATCACAGATCTTATCCAATGAAGCCACAATTCCATCCATTGAAAAAACACCATCGGTTACGATGATCTTAAACCTGGCACCATTGCTATTAGCTTCCTGTAACTGCTGTTCCAGGTCTTCCATGTTATTATTTGCATATCGATACCTGGCCGCTTTGCATAATCTTACACCATCTATAATAGAAGCGTGATTAAGACTATCTGAAATAATGGCGTCTTCCTTACTGAGCAGGGGTTCGAATACACCTCCATTGGCATCGAAAGCCGCTGCATATAATATGGTGTCCTCTGTTCCATAGAAATCTGCTATTTTTTGCTCCAGTTCTTTGTGAATATCTTGTGTGCCACAAATAAACCGAACACTTGACATGCCAAAGCCATGCGTATCCAGAGTGTCCTTGGCAGCTTGAATAACATCGGGATGAGAAGACAATCCCAGGTAATTGTTTGCACAAAAGTTAAGAACGGTCTGACCAGTGTCCAGGGTTATTTCTGCTCCCTGTGCAGAAGTGATAATGCGCTCGGTTTTAAACAAGCCACTAGTCTTTATTTCCTCGAGTTCATGCTGCAGATGGTCCTTCAATTTTCCGTACATATGAAAAGTTTTTGCAAAGTTAAATTTCTTTTATCTCAATTCCTTCATCGATGTAAATCAAATATCGTTTTAAAACGGGAATACTCATTTCCTCAAGAGCATGTGAATATTGCAATATCTGATCAATGTCATCGGGTTTTTCCCTTCCTGTTTTATAATCGATAATTACAGCCTTGTTACCGGGTAAAATCGAAACACGATCAGGACGGAGTATAGTCCCATCTTTCAAAATAATATCACGTTCAAGGTAGACATCACAATTTGGGTGGAAACACTCACCGAGTTCCGGATGTTGAATTATTTCAGAAATGATTTGCTCCATGGAAATTCGCTGACTGTCCTGAATAAGCCCGGAACTCATGGCTTTGTTCAAGGCATAATTCATGTCGTTTATGGTCCGGATATCTGCCATTACCTGGTGTACAACATTTCCGCGCTCTTGTGCAATCTTCTGACTGGAATCCCAGAGCATGCCGGATCGCGTTGAAATAGTTACTTTCCAGTCCGATTTTTTGGCCATTGTATATGTCTTATGCAATATGTCGATCGGACCTTTTTTAGTTTTACCGGCAGCCTGTAGAATTTCTCCGAACTCGTAAATGTCTTCAGAGTCAGACCATTTATTAATGCTCATTAAAAAGTTAATCAGGAGGCCACTTGCCGAATTCATCGACACCTCTCCTTTCTTATTTATTTTCCGCCTTCCTATAATATGAAGTTGTTCAATGGCCCGGGTGAACACCACGTATAACAGATTAACAGTGTCGAACTCCATTTCCTCCCGTTTTGAATGATAAATGGTTTGAATATCTTCACCCATGTTCAGCAATTGTCTGGAGTGAGGCACATAAAATCTTTCGAAACCATTAAACTCTTCAGGATTCAGGTTTAACCATACCTTCGGTTCCTTTTCACCGTAAAGGTTTAAGTCGGAATATGGAAAAATGACAATGGGGAATTCGAGGCCTTTGGCCTGGTGAATGGTCATAATTCTAAGAGCCTGGATCTCAGAAGGAAGAGAAATACCTAGTTTATCTTCCTTTGAATGAAAGTGATCTAAAAAACTCAACAAGGATTCGGCCTGGAA
>JABDPU010000266.1 GCA_013042625.1 Flavobacteriaceae bacterium
AAAGTCAATGTTTTATCATTTAACAATTGTATTGGTTTTTCAGGTACTTCTATGTTGTTCCTCAGACACCACTCATGAAAGTGATGTTTAATGGTTTCTTTATTAGAAATCTCAGTTTCTGCTGGTAAGACCTTTTTAGTCAAATTCGTGCCCCTGTCTCAAGATGGATCGTCTAGTCTATCTCATTAAAGTACTCTTTCAATCTGACTGCGGCTCAGATTTTAACAGTTCAAAATCATCGCGCGGTGACGATGATTTAGGGCTTTTGGGGTGGATCGACCAAGAAGGAATGTTTAGATATCCCAACAGGAATTGATGAATCCATCACCGAATATATTTCATGTCCTGAGTTGGTCTATGACCAATCTCACTAAAACGTGACAACTTATCTTGGTGCAGTCTTGGGATCGAAATTTCAATCCCTACGGCACGTGCCGTTTCTAAGTGAAAATGCTCCCACTCTCTGCGAGCTTTATATGTCGACTTCTCCACTTGCTCAGTGGTGCATAATCCTTGCCGCATCATCTTTAGTAGAAATGCCGGGCTGGATGCATAGGCCGGTTCATTTTTGAGCACTTCTGGGTGATTTCGTAAATAAATAAGATATGCCTCATTCCTGTCATCTCTTTCCATGGTCAAACCTCAGCTGAGAGTAACAAAGAGCAGATCATGCGTACCTAACGACCATATTGATTCAACTAAAAATAGAGTTGATCCCATCAAATGCGAAAATACCCCATCACTTTGGTAGCAATATCAATGCCAGCAATTTTGATCCACGCTGTTTGTGAAAGAGTATTTAATAACGAACAGATAGGGCAGCAAGGTGATTGGAAACTGCAGAAAAATGGAACATAAATACATGTTTCCGGGATATTTATTCTGGAATATTGGATTCGATTTATTTCTTTGAGCTCATAATGGAATTAGTCGAACTCACACATTGGAAATTTACAATTTGATTATGATTTACGCTGGACACCTTCAGATCAGCAAGGAGAAGAGGGTTGAAGGTTGATGGAATGGGGTTATTTAAAAGAGGCATCAAGGATTGGGCCAATCTTAATTAAAGAGACATTAGGATTTGCCAACTAATCAAAAACAGATAACTATGAAAACATTGTTAATTGTCCAGGTTTAAGCTGGCTCGTGGATTTTTTTAAAGCCTGAGTAAGTCAGACTGATTTTGAACTTGAATGAGCCGTAAAATAATGATGATACGTTCATGTCCGATCCTATTTGTCTGGTTGTTCTTGAATACTATATCCATATGTTATGCTTCCGAACTTAATTGGGTTGCTCACTGGCTAGGTGAAGAAAAACGTGAACAACTTGTTATGGAAGTAGCCAGAGAGTTTCAATTTATCTATCCTGACATTGAACTGAATATCGAATTTGCCAAAACACTTCCCAACCAAGGTAAGAATTTTAAGTGGAAAAGTGCGTACCGAATAGTTGAGATGATTAACTCTGGCGACATCACTGCAGATGTCATCTACCTGGATTCCATTGTTTACTCCCATGTAGCAGAGTTGCTGAATGATCCCGAATGGGGGGAAAAACATCTCGTGGACGTTTCCGACCAGTCCTGGTTTCAGAAAAGCCAGAAAGATTTCATTTTAAACTCTCCATATTACCGGGAGCAGACTGGGGGCCTACTTGTAGGACCTTATATCGAAGGTTTTTTTACCTTTCTGTGGCAAAATCAAGAGACTGCCAGAAAAGTCGGAATTGAGATCAAGGATCGCCATATGACCCTGGACGATTTTTTCTCTTATGCCCAAAAACTCGCTGAATACAATCGAAGACATAATACTTCCATCCCACTTATCAAATTGTGCTCCTGGAACAGGCTCGACATCTTGTTCGAATACTTGTTCAAAAGCCTCTGCGATGATCCCAACTTTGCAATTGAAGCTAAATATCATCCAAAGAAAGAACTCCTTTTTCTAGAGACGCTCCGTGTATTTGAAAAACTCTCCACCTATCAGCCTGTATTAAACGCTGATCATGAAAACTTGAAATGGGATGAGTGGATACGCGAATATTTGGATGGGGATGGTTTATTCATCGTCGCTGGTAGTTATATGTACAGCCATTTTTTGGGTATCTCCCCTGAGAAATACGAAAATGCGATACCGGTGGAACCACCTATAATCCAATATTCCAATGGAATTGTTGGAGATTTCATTACTACCTTCGCTATCATGAAGAAAAGCCCCAATAGAGATGCCGCTCTGAATCTTCTCAAATTGTGGTCTGAACCTAAGATTGCCGATAGATGGGTTGCCTATACAAAAAATCCAACAGGGCTCAGGGGCCATTTAGAAACCCCAGCGTCAGACACCGGAGACGATGTTTATAATCGTTATATCATGGACATGACAAGCAAGTACAGCCATCTCCCAATGCGCTTTTATCGTGCTCCTACTTATATCTTTGGTGATAAGAATCCGGTTACCCCAAATGAGTTGCGTGCTAAACTCGCCCAAATCTTACTAGGCAAGATAACCGCCCAAGAATATTACGATAATGTCACGAAAAGGTTTAGGAACCTGTGAGCTTGATAGATAATTCTCATTCACACCACACTTCTTGATGAAGAACTTTTTTAACCAGATCCCGGTTAAGATCTGTCTATCTATTCTTCTGATAGAAACGATTTTACTGTCAATGATGGGAATATTTTATGTCAGGAGTTTCAATCGTGAAATAGATCAGAGAGTCCAGGAGAAACTGGCATTGCCGGGAATTTTAATGAGTCAGCGGGCTTTGAACTATGATTCTGTCAGAAACTATCAGATTATCGGAGAACTAATACAAGAAACAATTGTAGAAACGTTTATCACTAAGAACAATGGCGAGATTTTCTATGCTGGTGACAACCTGAAGTTGGGAAAGTCTATCGAACAGTTTTTGTCCCCAGAAGAACACCTTCAGATCATCAATGATGATTTTGGCAATCAACAGATAAATTTTGAAACTCACTTGCAGGTCATCAATGATGGTGTCAGGAATCAACAAATAGCTTTCACCACAAGCGATGGCGAATACTTTAGATCAAGTCTATCACAAATTCGTTTCGAGGATAGAGTTTTAGGATATTTATACATCAAAATCGATGCCACCAAGATAGGGCAAGAAAAAAGAAATATCTTTTTACTCTTCCTGCTAGGCGCTCTTCTGGCGATATTTCTGACTACGGTAATTGAGGCCTTTTACATCCACCGTCTTTTTGTACCGAGAATTCGCGCTATTTCATCCGTATTAAGGAAGGCTGAAAAAGGAGAACTTTCTGCACGGGTTTCTCTTTTCGGATCGGAAGATGAACTTCATGCTCTGATTCATCTTATCAACCATATGCTCAATACTGTATCAGAGACGATCGATTCACTCACTGATACTCAAATAGCATTAAAGGCCAGTGAAGAGCGGTTTAGAGAACTTAGTGACCTTTTGCCTGAAGGTGTATTCGAGCTTGATCTTCATGGCTCCTTTACATATGTAAATCTGCAATTGTGTAAAGAGTTTCAATACAGCCGAGAGGACTTCTATAAAAAACTTCACTTCACCGATTTACTCATTGAGGATGACTTTCAGAGAAGTTTCGTAAATTTCAAGGAGCGTCTAGAAGGGCGGCTTGATGTTTTCTCAGAGTACAAGGCGCGGCGAAAGGATGGTACAGTCTTGCCGGTCATGGTAAATGCCGTATCAATCGGGCAGCAGGGAAAGGCCAAAGGACTGCGCGGCATTATCGTAAATCTCACCGAAAAAAATCGTATTCTAAAGCAATTGTGGCAGACCCAAAAGATGGAATCTATCGGACGGCTTTCAGCATCAGTTGCACATGAGTTTGGCAATCCTTTAGTGGGTATTAACTGGTTACTTATGGACATCCAAAGCATTCCCAATCTTGATGAATCAAAACAAGAACTGATTTCAGTAGGCTTGAATGAATGCCAGAAATTAAGAAATTTAATAACGAATTTTCAGGCATTTGTTCAGCCAAGTTCGGATGAAAAAACATATTATGACATCAACCACATAGTAGCTGATATCTTGCTGTTATATAGGAAGTATATAGAGAGTAAGAACGTTGATATTGAAACCAATTGTCACCAGAATCTGCCCCGTATAAAGATAGTTAAGGATCAGATTCATCAGGTTTTGGTAAACATTCTTATGAATGCGTTGGATGCGTTACACGAAAATAAAAGAAAAATAACAATTACCACTCAGCATAAAGACAATCAGGTCCTGGCTATCATAGAGGACACGGGGCGAGGAATTGCAACAGAAAATCTAGAGCATATTTTTGAACCATTTTTCAGCACTAAAACTGAAGTTGAAGGCACCGGCTTGGGTCTTTATGTATCCTACATGATAATAAATAAGCACAATGGTGAAATTTTAATTGAAAGTGAAAAAGGAA
>JABDPU010000267.1 GCA_013042625.1 Flavobacteriaceae bacterium
GCTATCCACCCCATGTATGAGATGGACAAAAGGAGCGATGTATTTGACTTTATTTCTTTGCAGATGCCCGATCATGTGCCAGTGTATATCTTCAGGCAACTGACTTTGTTTATCTACCATTTCCTGGACCTTGTTCTCGCCCATGTCTAGCTGTCCGGCTTCATAGGCCTCAAGGATCAACTCAATAGGTTTAGTCTTGCTTACAGCAACCAGAGTGACATGATCGGGTAGGGTGGATTTAATTCTATTAAGGTTCTCTCTTATCTTCATTAAAACTCATAAATAGTAACTCCGCTACGGAGTTTTGGTAGAATAAAGGTGCTTTTTGGCGGCATGGTCTGCCCTTCGTCAGCGATGGCCTTCAAATCTTCAATTGATGTAGGAAGCATACCAAAACCGACGGCAAATTCTCCTGAATCAACTTCAGATTTTACATGACTCAGTCCGCGTTCACGGTGGGTATAATCAATACGGGTATCATTTCTTGGGTCTTTAATACCAAGAATGGGCTCGAGGATAGTTTTGTGTAAAATTTGTGTATCTAATTCATCCAGGGCTGTTTTTACCTTGTATTCGTTTTTTCTTAGGTAGAGGGAGTAGTATTCTCCGTCTAAATACATACTAAAGTGATGCTTCTTGGTCGGTTTATAAACTGTTGTTCCCCTATTCTCCACCCGGTAACAAGAATCTAATGCCATAAGGAAATCATCTTTAGATAAATTGTTCAGGTCTCGTACAAGTCGGTTAAACTCATATATTCTCAAGTCTGATTCGGGTAAGAGATAACTCATGAAAAAGTTAAAACCTTCATCGCCAGTGAATTCGGGGTTCGATGCTCTTTGATCTTCTGCCAGCAGAACCGATGAAGAGGAACGATGATGACCATCGGCAATATAAATGGTATCTACCGATTCAAACGCATCTTTTATGGTTTGAACCGCCTTCTCATCGTCTACGATCCATAAGTAATGAGTATCCCTGTACGTTGTTGTAAATTCAAATTCAGCACGATCTTTCTGGACATCTTCGATTATTGCTTTTAACTGATCATTATCGGGATAGGTGAGGAGCACGGGTTCGGCATTGAATCCAACCGTTTTCAGGTACTCCTTAAAGGTTTGTTCCCTGAATTCAATAGTGTCTTCATGTTTCTTAATGATATTCTTTTTGTAATCGTCTATGCTCACGGCGCCAACGATTCCATTAAAAACCTGCTTAGCACGATTCACAATTTTATAAACGTAGAAGGCTGGTTTTTTATCCTGTATGAAAATATGATCCTCTTTGAACTCACTATAGCGGTTTCTAACCATTCTGTAGCGCTCTCTACCCTTCAGGGTTTTATGGTACTTATAGCCCGGATTAATAATATGCAGAAAGGTAAATGGGTTGTATTCTAACCTGGCGTCGCGCTCTTCCTGGGTATAGGTTTGATAGGACCTTGATGCGACCAGGCTTACCTTATCCCGCGTTGGGCGAACTGCTTTGAAAGGAATGATATGTGCCATTTCAGAATTATATGAATTGAGATGAAATCTTTTCGGCTTTTCGGCTTTCGGAATAATCGTAGAATCCTTCTCCTGATTTCACCCCCAGTTTACCTGCCCTGACCATATTAACCAATAAAGGGCAGGGTGCATATTTTGGATTTTTAAATCCGTCGTACATTACATTCAGAATTGAAAGACAAACATCAAGTCCGATGAAATCCGCCAGTTGAAGCGGACCCATAGGATGGGCCATACCAAGTTTCATAACAGTATCTATTTCCTTAACTCCGGCCACTCCATTGTATAGGGTCTCGATCGATTCATTGAGCATCGGCATTAATATGCGATTTGCAACAAATCCAGGGTAATCATTAACTTCAACCGGTACTTTCCCCAGTTGACCAGACAGCTCCATAACGCTATTGGTGATCTTATCACTTGTATTATATCCTCTGATTATCTCGACTAATTTCATGATTGGAACGGGATTCATAAAATGCATGCCAATCACCTTTTCTGGCCTGGTGGTAGCCGCGGCAATCTGTGTAATTGAAATGGAGGAGGTATTAGTCGCCAGGATTGTATCCTCCGGACAGACTTCATCCAGCTGTCTGAATATATCCAGTTTGAGGTCGATATTTTCGGTTGCAGCTTCTACTACCAAGCCAGCAGATTCGACACCTTCAACCAGGTTGGTGAAGGTGGAAATATTGGATAGGGTATGTTCTTTATCGGCTTCGGTAATTTTCTCTTTGGAAACCATTCGGTCCAGGTTTCTGGAAATTGTATTCAATCCTCTTTTAAGAGCTTCCTCACTGATGTCGATCAATTGGACTTTAAAATCATTTTGAGCAAAGGTATGTGCAATGCCGTTCCCCATGGTTCCGGCTCCTATTACCGCTACATTCTTCATGAAAATATTATTTAAAACATTCGATTATTCGGGTTGCTATTCTAAGAGCATTTGTGCCATCCTGCAAGCTTACAATTGGCTTACTGTTGGTATTAATCGCATCTGCGAAGGTTTCCAGTTCATCCAGGATAGCATTGTTCTCCTTGATCTCAGGATTATTGAAGTAGATCTGTTTTTTTATCCCTTCTGCATTCTGAAGAATCATATCGAAATCACCCGGATTTTCAGGAGCATCTTTCATTTTAACTACTTCAACTTGCTTTTCAAGGAAATCAACGGCGATGTAGGCATCTTTTTGGAAGAACCTGGTCTTTCTCATGTTTTTGAGAGAAATCCTGCTGGCTGTTAAATTTGCCACGCAGCCATTTTCAAATTCAAGCCTAGCATTGGCAATGTCGGGTGAATTACTGATAACCGAAACACCGCTTGCTGAAATATCTTTAACTTCGGAATTGACCACACTCAGGATGATGTCGATATCATGGATCATCAGATCGAGCACCACGGGTACATCTGTACCCCGTGGGTTAAATTCGGCTAACCTGTGGGTTTCGATAAACATCGGATTCTCCAGCATGGGCCTGACTGCAGTAAAAGCCGGATTAAAACGTTCAACATGCCCTACTTGTCCGCGTAAATTGTTCTTTGCAAGCAGTTTTCTTATGGTCTCGGCCTCTTCAACCGTATTCGTAATGGGTTTCTCTATAAAAATATGTTTCCCTTTGTCAATAGCCTTAAGAGCACAATCGTAATGCGACAGGGTTGGTGTTACGATATCAACCATATCTACAGCATCGATAAGTGCTTCAATAGATTCGAAATAAGGGTATCCGAATTCATCAGACACCTTTTTTGCATTTTCAGAATCGGCATCATAGAATCCAACAAGATCATATTTATCGGATAGATTGAGAAGTCGGAGATGAATTTTTCCGAGGTGGCCGGCACCCAGAACACCTGCTTTTAGCATGGAATAATGTTTTAAACAAAAATACTCTTTTTTTAACAGATTTTCTTCTGTGATTTATTGCTATTCTAAATGTTTTAAGGTTCCAAATGTTTACTTATTTTTATAAGCCTATTAAAGCAAAACTCCATTGAAAGATTCATTCAAGCATCAAGGTCTCCGTCAAAAGCTGGTCGAGGTTATTAAAAAGAAGGGTATTATAGATGAAAATGTATTAAATGCCATTGGAAATGTACCCAGACATCTTTTTATGGACAGCGGCTTTTTAGATCATGCTTACCAGGACAAACCATTTCCAATTGCTGCTGGCCAGACTATTTCCCAGCCCTTCACCGTGGCCTATCAAACGGAGAAGTTAAAGGTTAAAAAAGGGGACAAGATTCTTGAAATAGGTACGGGTAGCGGGTATCAGGCTGCCGTATTGATTGAAATGGGAGCAAAGGTATACAGTATTGAACGGCAACAAGCCTTATTTAAAAAAACAAGTAAGTTTCTACCCAAGATCGGATACCATGCCAAACGCCTTGTATTTGGTGATGGCTACAAGGGCCTTCAGGAAGATGCTCCTTTTGACGGTATCGTTGTTACTGCCGGGGCGCCATATGTTCCAAAACCCCTACTTGAACAGCTGAAAATTGGAGGGCGTCTGGTCATTCCGGTTGGAACGGACTCTCAACGAATGACGGTATATACCAGAACTTCGGAAAAGGAATTTGATAAAGAAGAATTTGATTACTTCAGGTTTGTACCGCTTCTGGAAGATAAAAATTAAATATATATCAGGATCTGAACAAAATTTAGTTGGATCAGATTGTTGATTTTAAAATTTCATTTCATGAAAACTATTCTACCATTATTCATTGCCTTGTCGCTGATCTCCGGTTTGATCTTCTCTCAGAATTCAGATCAGGAGGCATTAAAATTTAGCAAGGAATCATTTGATGAACTCTATGAATTTTTCAGCCTCTCCAATGACTCAAATTATCCTGATCAACTTGAGCCAAATATGCAGTGGTGCGAAACTGCCTTTGCCGATCGTGGGTTTAAAACCACTCGACTGGAAACAAAAACAGTACCTCTGTTGTTGGCCGAAAGATCCTATCCCAATGCCGTCAAAACAGTGCTTGTTTATCTACAGATTGACGGACAACCTGTTGATCCTTCGAAATGGTTTCAGAAAGATCCATACGTGCCTGCATTGAAGGCAATTAATGCTGATGGTAGTTGGGAGGAAATCCCATGGGAGAAATTAAAAGGAGAGATTGACAGGGATTGGCGTATTTTTTCCAGGTCTGCTTCAGATGCGCGAGGACCCGTTATGATGTTCCTTAAAGCCATGGATATGATAAATGCCAAAAATCATAGTCCGAACTTCAATCTCAAGGTAATCATGGACTTCGAAGAAGAGTTGGGATCGCCACAATTACCGGAAGCGGTAAAAACCTATAAGGAGGAATTGGCTTCAGATATGCTGGTCATATTTGATGGTCCGAGACACTTGTCCAATGAACCGACATTGACATATGGGGCAAGAGGCATCGCCACCGTTTCATTGGAAGTATTTGGTCCGCGTTCACCATTGCATAGTGGAAATTATGGAAATTACGCGCCAAATCCAGCTATGAAGCTGTCTCAATTATTAGGGAGCATGTGGCAGGATGACGGACGAGTAGCCATCCCTGGATGGTACGATGGAATTGAATTAAGTGAAGCGGTAAAATCGATCTTGAGACAGGTTCCGGATGACGAAGATCAGATAAAGAAGGATTTTGGAATTGCATCTACTGATAATATCGGCAATAACTTCCAGGAGGCTATTCAATATCCTGCTCTAGGTATACTGGGCCTGGAAGCGGCATGGGTTGGAAAGGAAAGGCGGACAATCATTCCGGCTTCAGCAATTGCCGAACTCAATATTCGCCTGGTAAAAGAAACAGAAGGTGAACGCATGGTGAGCCTTTTGATGAATCATATTATCGACCAGGGCTATCATCTTGTAGAAGGTGAACCAACGGAAGAAGAGCGTATGACTCATGATAAGATCGCGAGATTTAACGCAGAGATTTCCTATGGTGCTTTCCGGACCAGTTTTGATTCTGATATTGGGGAGTGGCTGAGACGAGGTATGAGAAATGCCTTTGGTGAAGATCCCATCCAGATCAGGACAGCCGGTGGTTCTATCCCAATTTCTCCGTTTGTGATTACTCTTAATATTCCTGCGGTGGCAGTTCCTACTGTTAATCCTGATAATAATCAACACAGTCCGAATGAAAACCTGCGATTAGGAAATTATATTGACGGGATTAAGACGATAGCTTCAATTTTGATGCAGTCATTTTAAAATAGATATCAATCACGTAAAAGCATAACTTTTCTGGAGTATTGTTGGCCAATCCAGTCTCACAGAATGATGAGGTCAATTCTTCTTCCGGATTTCAGATCGTCTCATGGGCATTTGATCAATACGGTTAAATATAGCTTCAGGAGAAACAAGATCTTGGCTGATAAATTTGGTGGTCCCGTCCAATCCGATTAATTGGATTTTAAACTTTGACGGATCTATACCGGCATTTGTAATAGTTAAGTCAGAGTTGATATCACCAGTTTCAATGTTCACCTGTGAACAACCTTTTTTGGTTTGTATAAAAAGCAACAACTTTCTTTCTAAAAAGGCGTCTTTGGCTGAGGTAAATTTTTTAATTTGATCTTTTGTAAGTCTACTCGTTTCAGGAGAGGAAATCACTAATATTCTGTTCTTCCATCGAAAATCATTGAGGCTTTGGCTCAGACTAATATTTGTACTGAGCATCAACAGGACTAAAAGCAGGATATCATTCAGGCGAATCAAGAATAGCAGTTTCTAAATTATCAAGACTATTCACATTTTTATCGGCCCAGTATGTTTTAATGCCGTCTTCCCCTTTGTTTACCGCCCATTCTTCAAGCAGAGTGCGCTGACCCTTATATTCATATTCGGGTACACCAAAACCGCAGGAGGACTGAACCAGATCAATCTTCAACGAGAAGATCTGGCGAATTCCGGGAATATTGGGAAATAGTTTTATGTGTTTCTGAAAGGCCTCATCTCTTTCATGGTAAACCTCCGCAGTACCATAAAGCCTTAAAATAAGAGGTTTACCCTCAAAGGAGCAAAACATTATTGTCATACGTTTATTCCTAAGGACATGAGCTGCTGTTTCATTGCCGCTCCCGGTAAGATTAAGCCAAAGGACCTCATTTGGTGACATGACACGAAAAGTATCCATGCCTTTGGGAGAGACATTTATACGGCCTTCTTCTGCCGCAGTTCCTACAAAGAACATTTTTTGTTCTTTGATGAATTCAATTTCCCGTTTACTTATTTTCTTGGCTCGTTTTCCCATAGAATTATCGTTTAGTCAGGAAGGTATTCCGAAGGAATAGGATTTTCTTCCGATTCCTGTGTCCAATAAATATTCAGTATCCACCAACGTTCACCATCATTAAGTAATTGAATACTGTTGATGCCTCTCATAAATGGTTGGTCATCAGATTCCGATCTGAACGCTTCATAAGTACTGAAGACGTGAGTGAGATTTCCGAATTGCTGCACGACACGATGGATTTCCTTTTCAAAAAATCCGTTTTCCACTAACCAGGCTCCCGATCGTTCAACATAATCGTCTGAAGTCATATATCGTGCACTGTAGAGACCATCCTGACCTTTCCCTGATGGAATGAGTTTGGCTTCGGGATAAAAAAGATGACGGAATAGATCCCAATCCCTGGACTCCCCCTTTTCTCCAGATATAACGCCATATAAGGTTTCAATAGTGCTATCTAAATCGCGAACTTCGTCCTGGTAAACTGGTTTATCTTGTGCGGCAATTCCAAAGCACCAGAAAAGGCTCAGCATGAGAATTGATTTGTATTTCATCTGTTTTAGTTTGGATTAAAATTAGTCAATAAAATCCAGAAATTTTAGTCCGAATACAATCGCATCATTTTTAAAACCACCCTGGTAAGATCGAACATAATCGAGACGGAGCACTCTAATTTTCTTAAAACCAATATTATCCAGTCCGATACTAAATTCGTAATAAGGATTACTATTCTCTGTAGCAAGGGCATGAGCTCCCAGGATCAGGTTAAAATTCAATGTATTCAATGCGGGTATCTTACACATAATAAAGCCCCTGAAATCATGCTCTGCATGAAATTCAATGAAGCCGGAATTTGTACTTCGCTCATAATAAGGCAGATTATTAAAGACATTGGTATAATTGATCTGGGTTCCGACATGGGTTTGA
>JABDPU010000268.1 GCA_013042625.1 Flavobacteriaceae bacterium
CCTATCAAAAAAATAATTACTGAAATGATAGAAAAGCCCGCAAGAAAGGAATCGTAAGCCGCTGAATCTACATAACCGTTCTGAGATTCAGTGATGATCATGGCTACAAACGGAATGTAAAATATGATCAGAAACGGAATGGTCATAGCGAATATGATCAACTGCAGGATAAAACCATGCAACCAGGATTTTTTAAACAGATCTATAGACTGGTTGAATATAATTCCAAAGTCAAGATCCGGGGCATTATTTATCTTTTGATAAATGGAAGATAGCGTATTCATTTAGGTCGGTTTTTTTGGTCAATATCAAATATACAGCAAATTGAACCAGCATTCAAGGCAGGATTTCAATATCTGACACTTTGTCAGAAAAACATAAATTAATCGTATCTTTGCAGCTGCCTGATTTTGTATGGGCATGATAATTGACCATAAAGGTTTACAATTATTTCGATGGAAAAAATCATAGATGAAAATAAGCAGGGCGAATCCTTAATCTTGCAGGCAAAATCGGAAAATTCGAGGAAGCTTTATATAGAAAGTTATGGCTGCCAGATGAATTTCAGCGATAGTGAGATCGTGGCTTCCATATTAGAAAAAGAGGGTTTCAACACCACCCAGAACCTGGAAGACGCTGACCTTGTCCTGGTTAACACCTGTTCCATACGAGAGAAAGCCGAACAGACCGTAAGAAAGCGACTTGAAAAATATAATGCCGTAAAGAAGATCAATCCGGGTATGAAGATTGGAGTGCTGGGTTGTATGGCCGAGCGGCTGAAGAGTAAATTCCTGGAGGAAGAAAAAATGGTGGACATGGTCGTTGGTCCTGATGCCTATAAAGACTTGCCTAACCTGCTGACTGAAGTTGATGAAGGAAGAAATGCAGTCAATGTTATTCTCTCGAAGGATGAGACCTATGGCGATATCTCTCCGGTTCGATTAGAAAGCAATGGCGTTACTGCTTTCGTTTCAATTACAAGAGGTTGCGACAATATGTGCACGTTCTGCGTTGTGCCTTTTACCAGAGGAAGGGAACGAAGTCGTGATCCTCAAAGCATTGTTGCTGAGATCAACGAACTCTGGGAAAAGGGATTTAAAGAAGTCACCTTACTCGGTCAGAATGTCGATAGCTATTTATGGTATGGCGGAGGGTTGAAAAAGGACTTTGATAAAGCCAGCGATATGCAAAAGGCAACGGCGGTCAACTTTTCACAATTACTGGAGCTATGTGCAATGGCGCAGCCAAAAATGCGATTCCGGTTTTCAACTTCGAATCCACAGGATATGACACTGGATGTGATCGAAACCATGGCCAAATATGATAACATCTGTAATTACATTCACCTGCCTGTTCAGAGTGGCAGCAATAAAATATTGAAGGCCATGAACCGTCAACATACCAGGCAGGAGTATTTCGAACTGATCGAATCGATCAGGAAAATTATTCCCGACTGTGCCATCAGCCAGGATATGATCACCGGCTTCCCTACCGAAACCGAGGAGGATCACCAGCTGACTTTGAGTTTGATGGAATATGTAAAATATGACTTCGGATTTATGTTTGCTTATTCGGAACGTCCAGGCACCCTTGCAGAAAGGAAATTGGAAGATGATGTTCCAATAGATGTGAAGAAAAGACGCCTTAGCGAGATCATTCAGCTTCAGTTAGAGCATAGTCTTTACCGAACGAAGCAGCATGTTGGGAAGATAGAAGAAGTATTAATTGAAAAGCCTTCGAAAAAGTCGGACGCCCACTGGTCAGGAAGAAACAGCCAGAACACCGTGGTTGTTTTTCCAAAAGAGGACTATAAGGTTGGTGAATTTGTAATGGTTAAGATTAACGACTGCACTTCGGCCACACTCATTGGCGAGGCCGTGGGATATTCAGAAAATAATTAACGTATGGAATCCGTTCAAGCCATAAAACAACGCTTCGGGATCATAGGAAATGATCCGGGACTAAACCGCGCCATCGAAAAGGCTATCCAGGTGGCAGCAACCGATATTTCGGTATTGGTAACCGGGGAGAGCGGAGTCGGCAAGGAAGCTATTCCGAAGATCATCCATCAGTTATCTCACCGAAAACATGGCAAATATATCGCCGTGAACTGCGGAGCCATTCCTGAAGGAACCATCGACAGTGAATTATTCGGACATGAAAAGGGCGCATTTACAGGTGCCACTCAAACGCGTTCGGGTTATTTTGAGGTTGCAGATGGTGGAACTATTTTTTTAGATGAAGTGGGTGAATTGCCCCTGACAACACAGGTAAGATTGTTACGTGTACTTGAAAACGGAGAATTCATTAAGGTGGGATCGAGTAAAGTGCAAAAAACCAATGTTCGGATTGTTGCTGCGACCAATCAGAATATGTTTGACGCTATCAGTAAGGAGCGATTCAGGGAAGATCTTTATTACCGATTGAGCACCGTTGAAATTCACCTTCCGGCATTAAGAGATCGGCAGGAAGATATCCATTTGCTTTTCAGAAAATTTGCAAGTGATTTCGCATTAAAATATAAGATGCCTACCATCAGGCTAACCGATGATGCCGTGAATATGCTCCTTAATTACCGCTGGAG
>JABDPU010000232.1 GCA_013042625.1 Flavobacteriaceae bacterium
AATCGATTGAAGAGACAGTAGAAGTAAAACTTAACCCCGTTTTATCGATGCCATTTTGATTGCAGCAACAGCGGCTTCCACACCTTTATTTCCATGTTTGCCACCAGAGCGGTCTTTTGCTTGCTGAATGTTCTCATCGGTTAAAACGCAGAATATTACCGGAACATTTCCAGAGACGTTAAGGTCTTTTATTCCTTGTGCGGTGGCCTGACAAACAAATTCAAAATGCCTGGTTTCTCCCTGTATAACACTTCCAATGGCAATAACAGCGTCCATTTCTTGTTCCTGCATTTTTTTACAGCCATAGACCAGCTCAAAACTTCCGGGGACATTCAATCGGGATATGTGATTTGCTGAAACCCCGCAATCTAAAAGTGCGGCTTCGGCTCCCTCAAACAATGCCTCTGTTATTTCGGCATTCCATTCAGAAACAACAATTCCTATTGAAAAATCTGAAGCATCGGGCAATGACGCTTTATCATAATCAGATAAATTGGTATTTGCAGTGGCCATCTCTCTTAGTTGGATGCAGCCCTGGCCTTACCGATGAATACATCAACATTAGAGGCTTCAGTACTACTTGAGAACTCATCCTTGATACGCTCAAAGAATTTCAAAGCTTCACTGTAATTTCCTAGCTGAAGTGCTACATTACCTGCTTTGAAAAGATATTGTGGAGTCGTGAAATCATTAGTTTTCATTTCGGCAGCCTTCACATAATAATCGTAGGCATCTTCAGGTTGGTTGAGCTGTATAAAAGCATCGCCAATTCCACCTTGAGCCAAAGGGCCTAATATGTCATCACCACTGCTGAAATCGCCCAGGTACCTGATGGCGTTCTCGTAATCCTTAAGATTGAGATATGACATACCTGCATAGTAATTCGCAAGATTGCCGGCATCGGTACTTCCGTGGTTAGAGATGATATCCAACATTCCGAACTGGCCTTCACTTCCGTTTAAAGCCAAATTAAATAAGGAATCTTTCTCGGTGGCATTAACAGCCTCGTCGAAATGCTTCTGAGCCTGGAACATGTCATTCTTTGCATCGATCTCTTTAGGTTCCTGGAGAAACTTATTGTAACCCAGGTATCCCAGGACTACGATCGCAACAACCCCAATGATACCAAAAATCAACTTTTGATTTTTGATTACCCACTGCTCCGTTTTAGACGCACCCTCGTCCAGAGTATTAAATACCTCGGCCGTTTTTGATTGTTCTTCAATTGCGTCTTTCCGCTCTGCCTTCGTTTTTGGTTTGTAACCGCGTTTCTTGTAAGTCGCCATTTTCTTCGGAATTATTGCGGGGCAAAAATATAATTTTTATTGGTAATAAAAAGCCAATTTATTTGTTATTTTTCAATAATTTGCAGGCCGTTTCAACAGGATTCACGCCCTTTTTTTTCTATTTCAGAGTATTGGATGATCTTAAAAAAGCTATCACTGATCAATTATAAGAATTTTGACTCCCGGACTTTTCAGTTCGATGGCAAGATCAATTGCTTCGTAGGTCCGAATGGTATCGGAAAGACCAATGTTCTTGATGCCATATACCACTTGTCATACGGTAAAAGTTATTTTAACCCGATTTCATCACAGAACATCAGGCATGATCAGGAGCTGTTCGTGATTGACGGCACTTATGAAAAAGAGAATCGCGAGGAACGCATTCTGGTATCGCTTAAGCGCGGACAAAAAAAACAGATCAAGAGAAATGGTAAACTCTATGAACGATTTAGCGATCATATCGGGTTTATTCCTTTGGTTATAATCTCACCTTCAGACCGCAACCTGATCCTGGAAGGTAGTGATGTGCGCCGACGATTTATTGACAGTGTGATTTCACAGGAGGACAAAGCATATTTAAAGACACTGATAAATTATAACCAGGTGGTTTCTCAGAGAAACGCGCTTCTAAAATATTTTGCGCTAAACACTGTCTTCAATGCCGATCAGCTGGAAGCATATGATCTTCAGCTTATAGAATTGGGAGTTCCAATTTTTGAAAAGAGAATGGAGTTTATCAGTCTCTTCACGCCTATATTTCAAAAGCGATATTTATCAATTAGCGGTGGTAACGAAACAGTGGAACTGGTTTACAGAAGTGATTTGAAGAATTCGGACTTCAGTGCATTACTACAGGAAAATATTAAAAGGGACAGGACACTTCAATATAGCAGTGTAGGCATTCACAAGGACGACCTGGTTTTCCAGATGGAAGGCCACCCGATTAAGAAATATGGGAGCCAGGGCCAGCAGAAATCATTTTTAATCGCCCTGAAACTTGCACAATTCGATTTCCTTAAACAACAAAGTAACCTCCGCCCTATCCTGCTCCTTGATGACATTTTCGATAAGCTGGATGAACATCGCGTCTCACAAATCATTAACTTAGTAGATGAGGAAGAATTCGGGCAAATTTTCATCAGTGATACCCATCCCGAACGAACCGAAAACGCGGTGAAACAAGTTCATCAAACCTTTAAATTTTTTGACCTGAGCCATGATGAGACCCTTATGGAATAAAGTGATTTTGATTGGTTTTTTATTGGTTTTAGGATGCCGATCAAACCCGGATGAAATGAAGTCCCGACTTGAGGGTTATTGGGAAATTTTTGAGGTGCATAAAGACGGAAAGAGGATCAAATCATACACCATCAATATGAATATCGACTATTTTGAACTGATAACCGATTCAACGGGATATAGAAAGAAGGTTAGTCCGACATTAGATGGAAAATATATCGTAAATGATCACCAAACTCCGTTTTTTATTAGTGTAAAGGATAACAAACTTATCATAAGATACCAGGATCAGGGTGTGGAGTATGAAGAAATTATTCTGGAAGTTGAAGATGAGCTCCTCCGAATTAAAAATGAACAGGGATTTGTATATAGTTATCGGCCATATGAACCTATTGAGATAGAATAATGAGCAAAAGGCAAAAAGAGCATATGAAATTAGACGAAGCCTTAAAGGCCTTTGTCGATGAAAACAAACTGAGGCCGGGACTCGATAAGGTTGATGTGGCTCATGCCTGGGAAAACATAATGGGTCAGGGTGTTAATCAATATACCGAATCGGTCGATCTAAGGGGCGAGGTGCTTCATGTCAGGTTGAGTTCTTCTGTACTTCGTGAAGAACTGAGTTATGGTAAAACCAAGATCGTCGAGATCATGAATGATGCTTTGGGAAGAGCGATCATCAAATCTATAGTACTTCGATAAAATACGTGTTAGCACGTATTGTTTACATTTTAATTGCTTTATAATTTAGTGGTACGATACATTTGCTATTTCGTATTCTTTAAGTTTATTTAGTTAGTTATTTATATTCCATTGTAAAAACTTACAGGAATAAAAAAGCCACCGTTCAATGAACGGTGGCTTTTTTTGATTGGTTAGTTATAAATTCTTAACGATCTAACACCAATTGTTTAGTTGAAACATGGCCGTTAGATTCCAGCCTGATAAAATACAGACCAGAGCTAAGCTGACCATTTAGTCTCATGCGATACTTCGAATTCTGAAGTGATTCAACATTATAAGTGGCCAATACTTTGCCCGTGAAATCTGTAACATGAATAGTTACATCAGAATTGACGAAGTCCTTGAGATTCAGGTCAACAAATCCGTTAGAAGGATTAGGTGACATACCCCAATTAATGGTCTCACCGATACCTGTTGGGTTCGCTGCGGTCTGTTCAGAAGAGCAACTTACATCAAAATTCCAGGATTCCAGGAAGCCACTCGATTGACAGGACACTGAAAAATCTGAATCGAAGGTGACATAAAGGTTACCACTACTGCCGGTAAATTCCAGACCGGCTAATGTTGCAGGTTCATCAATATCACTATCAAACAACAGCACTCCGTTTTCATCTGATCCGTCATAGATCAGAAGATCATCATAGGTGCCCCCCGAGAATGTATTAAGCTCAAGGTTACCTGAAGTAAATGATAAGGTAACAGCTGATCCGTCGGAAGAACTGAACAACCAGTTGAACAAGTCATTGCTGTCATAACAATAACTGAAAGATTCAGGTCCGGATGCACAATCTATAGAATTGACCTCATCTGGTGCCGGTGGAAGCGGGTCACCACAACTTATTGTCAAGTTGTAATCTCCGGTGTCTTCCGCATCACCAAAACTACTCCAGTAAGCTACATAAATATAATAAGTTGTTCCTTCAACTGAAGACAATGTATAGGACTCAGAATCAGATCCGGTAAATCCATCATCAACGCATTCAATATTAGTTAAGTCAGGACACTCACCACTTAAA
>JABDPU010000272.1 GCA_013042625.1 Flavobacteriaceae bacterium
ATCGGTTCTCCCCGCTGGTATTATCTGCTTTATGAGCTCGACGAGGATTTTAAGGAGCTTTTCAAGGTTAAAGCAGAATTTGATACTGCAATGGATTATTCCCTGAAAAATATTAAGGATTTTGCCGGTGTTGCCTATAAAATGCAAAGGGAAAACGACTTGCACAAGATAAATGACGAAGCCATGGCAAGGCTGATTGAACACGCCTCCAGAATGGCTGAAGATCGGGATAAGATTTCCATTAAGTTTCGTGAAATCCGTGATATCATTCATGAGGCTGATCACTATGCACGTACCGCCAAAAGGAAAATAATTTCTGCTCAACATATCGAAGACGCTATTGAGGCTCGCTATTTTCGCTCCAACCTTATACAGGAAAAGATTAACGAGATGATAAAGAAAGGGCGACTTATGATCGACCTTCGAGAATCAATAGTAGGGCAGATAAATGGCCTTTCAATTCTTGATCTGGGAGATATCCGCTTTGGAAAACCTAACAAAATCACAGCCAGTATTGCCACCGGTAAAGTGGGGTTAGTCGCTATCGAAAGGGAAGCCAAATTGTCCGGACCCATTCATACCAAAGGAACGCTTATCCTTCAGGGATATTTGCTCGAAAAATATGGGCAGGACAAACCGGTGAGCCTCTATGCCAGTCTGGTATTTGAACAGAGCTATTCGGAAATTGATGGAGACAGTGCTTCTTGTGCAGAGTTGTTCGCATTGCTGTCCAGTCTCGCTGAATTACCTATTAAACAGGGGATTGCGGTTACCGGATCCATAAACCAAAAAGGAGAATTACAACCCGTTGGTGCCATAAATCAAAAAATAGAAGGATTCTTTGAAGTTTGCGCACAGGATGGTTTAAATGGGGAACAGGGCGTTATAATCCCGAGCCCGAATCTGGATAACTTAATGCTGAAGAACGAAGTTGTTACTGCTGTTGAACAAGAACTGTTTAAAATTTGGGCCATAGATACCGTAGATGACGGACTGGAAATCATAACAGGATTTCCGGCAGGTAAACGGTTACAGGGAGGATCCTTCTCAAAAAATTCTGTTCATAACAGAGTTGATGAAAGAATCAGGCAATTAAACAGGAACGTACTTCCCAAGGCTGTACATCAACAAACAGAAGAATTACTTATGGATTGATCATAGATTCTGTTTAAACGTCCTGAATTTTGGCCCAATATTTCACCTAAGTATTTGGGTGTTCTGATATCGCTCTGGATTATGAATCCAATTGTGCTAGAATTTATACCTTTAATAGGGCATGCCCATATATCATTTTATATTTGATTCCATATTATATAGGATTACTCTTTTACTATTTTTTCTTTCATTTATAAATATCCAAAGTCAGGATAATCCTTCACCGGCACCAAACCAATTGACGCCTTTTTTAGAAAGGACCTACTATAGCATTAATTTGGGGGCTGTATTTTATCCATTTTCAGGGGCTAATCTTAATGATGGGTATTATGCAGAATCAAGAAAGAAAAATGTTTTTTCCGGTCGTTTCCTTTTAGGGTATAATTTGAATAGAAATCTTGATGTTCAATTTGGTGTCATGAGACCTGCCTCTTGGTATCAGTATCTAAATGTTAATGGGGAAGTAAATAAGAAAAGTGTTTGGATCAACCTTTGGTCGCTCTCCTTAAAACGAAGTTTCAGAATTAAGGAAAGATTCAGATTGTACGGGGAATTTGGATTTGGAAACCTGACCAGAGTAGGATTCACCTTGGATAGTCAAGAAGTTTACCCAGATGCACATTATCTTTCATTTGTAACTGGTATGGGCTTGCAGTATAATCTGAACCATAAATGGGACTTACTCCTTAATGCTTTGTACATACCCAAGTCGGTTAAACAAAATCAGCCATATATTTTTCAATCCACTGTTGGTATGCAATATAACCTTTCGCAGGACGCCATTGAGGAGACAAGCCCGAAAGCTAATGAAGATTATAAGTATTTTTTTCCTCGTCGCTTACTACAACTAGGTTATGGAACCAGTAAAATTGGTTTTTTTGCCAACGAGTTTTTCTCTTTAAATGCTAATATTGGTAAACTAGAAAACGTAGGTATTCCTATATTTTGGAATGGAGATGTACAGGCTGCGGAGACCATATCATTGACCTATATGCAAACAGCCTATCACGGCAGGAAGTTATTTTCGTTGGATTGGGGAGCTAGTGTTACAAGTATTCGAACAGTTGATTTACGCACCCATGTAATGGCATTCTCATTGTTTCCAGTACTCCG
>JABDPU010000274.1 GCA_013042625.1 Flavobacteriaceae bacterium
TCGGACAGGTCGGATTACTTGTTAACCCAATTCTTAAAAGTGGAAAACTGGCGGCAATCGGTTCAAGGCGGGAAACAGATTCCGTAGTATTAAAAACCGGTGTACGAAACGACAGGGGAAAATTATTTATCTATCTGTGGAAACGATTAATTCCTAACCTGGGCGAAATCATAGATACCCAATGTGGATTTAAGGCTTTTGATGGCAACATTGTACGCCAAATAACCGACAATCTGATTGAAAAGAAATTTGCCTTCGACATTGAATTGCTACTGAGAACTCAATCGATTCAGCCAGGCTCAGTTGAAAAAGTTGGAATAGCGTGGCTCGATAGTGAAGCGGCATCAACAACAACCGATCTTCAACCCTATTTGTCCATGCTTAAGGCCATAGTAAAGATGAGCACAACCTATTTTGAAAGCGATGAATCACGAGATTCCTTCGCAGCGTTCATCAATGGATTAACAGATGACAAGTTCAATCATCTATTAGAAAAAATCCCTGCCGGAATTACCAGCAGGGAACCTTTCGAGTTTACTTCATATGACGAAGTTAAAGCTTCCGATCTAAGGGCACTGATCGATTAGCCTAAGCTTGCCGTCAATTGATCTTTAATTTTTACGGTATTAAGAAATCGATCTAATTCACCCTGTAAATTGGGTTCTCCTATGGATTGCAGATCGTAATAAACCCTTGTGTAAGGTCTTTTAATATCGATAATCCTGCTCAAGTCTATTGGAGTGCCAATTACTACTGAATCACAGTCGCAACTATTGATAGTAAATTCCAGATCCCTGAGTTGATCGTCACCATAACCCATTGCGGGAAGTAATGTTCCTATAGCCGGATAGGTTTTGAAGGTGTCCTTTAATTGTCCGACCAGATATGGCCTTGGATCAACAAGTGATCCTGCACCGTATTTTTCAGCTGCAACCGTACCAGCTCCAATGGTCATACCACCATGTGTAAGTGTCGGTCCGTCCTCAACTACAAGAACGCGTTTTCCTCTGATAATCTCAGCATCATCTACACGCACCGGTGAGGCAGCTTCGATAACCCGGGCGCGGGGAACGATCTCTTTTGCAATAGCCCTAACTTTGTTAATGCCTTCGGGAGGTGCGCTGTCAATTTTATTGATAATAACCACATCAGACATTCTTAGGGTAACTTCTCCTGGGTAATAAGCCAATCCATGGCCAGGTCTGTGCGGATCTGTTACAGTTATATGGAAATCCGATTTATAAAACGGAAAATCATTGTTACCACCATCCCAAACAATTATATCACAACCATCAGGATCGTTTTCCGCAGCCCTTAGAATAGCCTCATAATCCACTCCTGCATAAATCACATTCCCTCTTACGATATGAGGCTCATATTCTTCCATTTCTTCTATGGTACAGTCATGCATTTTAAGGTCATCCAAATGTGCATATCGTTGAACCTTCTGCGCTTCAAGATCACCATAAGGCATCGGGTGTCTGATGGCGACTACCTTTAGCCCTTTTTCCATAAGGATTTCAATGATTTGCCGTGACGTCTGGCTTTTTCCACAACCGGTACGTGTTGCTCCAACGCTTATAAGTGGTTTATTGCTTTGAATAGCTGTTTCGTCATATCCAAGCAGAGTGAAATTTGCACCTGCTTCGTTAACTATGGCACTTTTATGCATGATATAATTATACGAGACATCACTATAGGCGAATACCACATCATCGACCTTCAGATCTTTAATAAGGGTTGTAAGGTCTTTTTCATCATAGATTGGAATGCCTTCAGGATAGAGCGACCCGGCGAGTGATGCTGGATATTTCCGACCCAGAATATTAGGGATTTGTGCTGCTGTAAAGGCCACAACCTCATAGTTTTCGTTATCCCTGAAAACCGTGTTAAAATTGTGAAAATCTCTTCCCGCAGCTCCCATGATCAATACGCGTTTCTTACTCATATTGCTAAGGTTTTAAATAGAATTGTTGTACGAATATATCTGAACTATTCCGTAGTAAAAATGATATATGTCATAGCAGTTTTGAGATAAAATTTTGCAAATTTGAGTGAACTGATGAAAATCATAGAAATAACAAGCCTTAGAGTATAATTTTATCGTCTAATTCGATAACATGGATTTTAAACATGATGATAAAAGCAGTTGGGCCATAGGTGGAACAACCATGATTGGTGTTGGCGTTGGCCTGATGTACCTGAGAACTGATGTTATGATCTTCGTTGGATGCATAATTATTGGGGTTGGAGCCGGACTGGTATTGGCTCCTTTTTTATCTCGGAAATGATACTGCTCTCAACTGAGTATTAAACTTCATTCGATGTTGCTCTTTTTTAAACGCCTTCGGAATCAATTGATCACCAATGGTAAGTTTCAGAAATACCTCCTCTATGCCATTGGTGAAATTATACTAGTAGTTGTGGGCATTCTGATTGCCCTTAAAATCAATAACTGGAATAACAACCGTGTGCTTCAGGCCAATGCCGAAAAATCATATCTCGATATCAAAAGACAAATTCTTGATGACAAGACTGCGCTCTTAAAGGTTAAGGCTTATAATGATTATTATTCCAAAGCCTATGAGTATGGGAATAACATTATAATGGCTAACGATCGGTCAAAAGTCGATTCACTGGCCATGGTCTGCATGGCGCTCTCCCAATTTTCCGATTTCCACAAAGGCGGAAATATTTTCGAAACCCTCGTCAATAGTGGTGATCTTAAACTCTTAAAAAATGATGACATCACCAGCCGCCTTCAGAAATTGGAGATGACCTATACCTTTGCTAACAAACTGGAAGACATACATTGGGAAATTATCATTAATGAACTGTCGCAGGAATTGAGGGGAGCGATCAATTATTCCAGTTATAAGGCCGTT
The DNA here is from genome assembly GCA_013042625.1 of Flavobacteriaceae bacterium. GTDB lineage: Bacteria > Bacteroidota > Bacteroidia > Flavobacteriales > Flavobacteriaceae > SHLJ01. Next base: position 2,886 of record JABDPU010000274.1, read on the forward strand.
CTTCCGGATAAATTGTACAGTCTGGAAATCCAGAATATCATCTACGAGAGCATCTACCTGACGAAGGCAAAAGACTCTGTTTACAGAAGAGCCATATTTGAAATCGATAAATTAGTTGATCTCATAGAGGTGGAAACAGGATCTCCATCCGGTATTTAGGTAAACCCTCATTTTTTAGCTATTTTCTTTTTGAATTAATTCTTAACTTTATCTTCAATAACCTCAGATCTTTAATTCTTGTTTTAAAGAAATGAGTTTCAGTTTTAAATTTCTACCTGTTAAAGACCTGATCTTTTCGGTCATACCTACCATTGGGACCTATCTCGGATATTTACAAGGCGTAACACCTGATTTGTTAGCAAATAAATATGTCGCCATTGGTGTTGGTCTGGTTGCCTCTATCATTTTGGCATTTGTATTCTATAAGGAAAATGTCAAGAGCTATAAGAGATCATTGGCAGAAATCCTGGCAACAGGATATGTCATGAATTTTACTGAACGAATGGGGAGGTTGTTGCAATCAAAACTTCCATACAAAATTCTCATCGACGATCTTGAAGGCCAACCAATCTCTCCCGACAACATCTATGTAGAGATCGCCATTCCCAAATCTATGCAAGCCTTAAAAGATTACGCCAATACGGTTGATGAAGAAACAACTACAGTATTCCTGGAAGATCCCTCCAGCGGACAACCCATCTGGCTCAGAGGCAAATTGGAGAAGGACGATCTATATATCTATGATTTTCCCCGGACCTTATTTGCTTTGCGAAATTACTTGAAAGCCGATTTCTCCAATCCAAAAAAAGAGGCGAAACGATCGAAAAAGATCTTCGCCTATTTTTCCGATAAGGTTGATGAGCTGAGAGAAGAACGAATCAGCGATTTTCTCTCAAACCGCATTAACTTTAAAACTATTTGATTCGTATTCTACGCAATGGTAATATCAGAATCCAGGTAAACATCCTGAATAGCGTTCAGAAGCGTTACGCCCTCATTCATCGGCTTTTGGAATGCCTTCCGTCCGGAAATCAATCCCATACCTCCTGCCCTCTTATTGATGACAGCAGTCCTAACAGCTTGCGCTAAATCGTTCTCTCCAGATCCGCCACCGGAATTAATCAAACCGGCTCTGCCCATCAAACAATTGGCCACCTGGTAACGGGTCAGGTCTATCGGATGGTCAGAAGTTAGTTCGCTATAAACCTTATCATGAGTCTTTGCAAACTCAATGGCTTTAAATCCGCCATTGTTCTCGGCCTGCTTTTGTTTCACGATATCAGCCTGGATGGTTGAAGCCAGGTGATTGGCCTGTCCTGTAACATCGGCAGAAACATGATAATCGGTACCATCTTTCTTAAATCCGGGGTTCCTTAGATAAGCCCAAAGTACAGTAACCATTCCCAATTCATGAGCATATTCGAATGCTTCTGTGATCTCCTGAATTTGTCGGTTACTCTCAGGCGATCCATAATAAATGGTCGCTCCTACCGCAACACATCCCATATCAAATGCCTGATCGATACTGGCGAACATTATTTGATCGAATTTATTCGGATAGGTCAATAATTCATTGTGATTCAATTTCAATAGAAATGGAATCTTATGCGCATACTTTCTTGATACAGAACCTAAAACACCCAAGGTTGATGCCACTGCATTACAACCGCCTTCAATGGCTAATTCAACTATTTTCGCGGGATCAAAATAAATAGGATTAGGTGCAAAAGAAGCACCTGCCGTATGTTCAATGCCCTGGTCCACCGGCAAGATGGAAACATAACCGCTGCCACCTAATCGGCCATGATCAAAAAGGGTTTGAAGATTGCGCATAACGGTCGGACGCCTGTCTGAAGGCCCCAAAACTCGTTCAACATAATCAGGTCCTGGTAAGTGCAAATGACTCTTGTCGATTGTTTTGCAGTTATGTCCTAAAAGGTAATCAGATTCCTTTCCAAGTAATTCATTTATATCAATTGCCATAGTGTTGTTTTTATTATTACGTAAAGATAAAGCAATGCATGATTATCATTTGCTGACATTGCTCATATTTTGATTTGAATTGAATTGATTTTTTACTGATAATTTTTTTAACTTCGGAATTCATTTAATTTCACAATATTCTATTTCATAAAACATGGCAAATACACAAAAGTTTAAAGGCACAATCGGTATTCTGACCGGCGGAGGTGATGTTCCAGGATTAAACCCGGCAATAAGGGCTGTAACATTCCGAGCGATTCGTGAAGGTTATAAAGTAGTTGGATTTAAACGAGGTTGGGCCGGATTGGTGGATATGGTCAGAGACAAAAAACATGATAACAGCAATAACTTTGTCGAATTATCAAAACACCTGGTTAACAAAGCGGCAAGGACAGGAGGAACATTTTTACATACCTCAAGAACACGTGCCAGCCATGTCCCTAAGAATATGGTTCCCCCGCATTTAAAGGATGACTATAAAAAAGACATCAACGATCTTACTCCCGAAGTAATTAAAAACCTGGAATGGGTAGGTGTAGATTACCTGATTGCTATTGGAGGTGATGATACTCTGAGCTATGCCGTTCATCTCTTTAAACAGGGTGTTAAGGTGATGGCTATTCCTAAGACTATGGATAATGATGTTCCCGGAACGGACTACTGTTTGGGTTTCAGTACCTGTGTAACCAGAACCATAAGTCTTACTAATAATCTGAGAACAGCAGCTGGTTCTCATGAACGCTTCCTGGTACTGGAAGTCTTTGGTCGATATGCCGGATTTACCGCTATGTTGCCAACCCTTGCGGGAGCAGCGCATCGCTGTGTGATTCCTGAATCACCCTTCCAGATCGAGCACCTTGCAGAACTTCTATCTGAAGATCGTCGAAAAAACCCCAGTAAATACTCAATCGTCCTGGTTTCTGAAGGAGCAACCATTGAAGGCGGACAAATGTTGTTCGAAGGACAGGAAAAGGATCAGTTTGGTCATGCTAAACTTGGAGGAATTGGTGATGAGGTTTCACTCGGACTTAAGAATGTGTCTCCAAAATTCAATAATGGCCAGAAGGTAAATGTTATCAATCAAAAACTGGGTTATCTGGTGCGATGTGGAGATCCTGATTTTATCGATTCGGTTGTGCCCACGGCTTATGGTAACCTGGCATTAGACCTGATCTTAAGCGGAATAGATGGCCGTATGGTTGTGCTTAAAAATGGTCGATATGATCACGTCCCTATTGAAGTGGTTACTGAAACCAAGAAGTTTATTAATATCGATAAATTCTACGATACAGAAAGGCTGCATCCTTATTACAAGAACTTTGAAATGCTACCGCTCTTCATCATGACGAACGATTAATTTAATGCTTCATGCCTTCCGAAGAGGATATCCGGAACTGCAATGAATGTGGAAGTCCTTTCTTAAAAGAGCGATCATCCATGTTAACCGTTTGCCCGGAATGCTCGTATCAAATTTATGGTTATCCCAATTGCGATCATGAATTTGAAAACGGAATTTGCAAGCATTGCCTGTGGAATGGAAACCGCTCCAAATACCTGGAGAAAAGAGATTCGAATGACTAGATATTTGCTCAGCCATTGACATGCTTAATAGTGATCAAATAATGAACAGAAAATTCAATACAAAAACATTGAACTGCCGTTCTGTGGGAACATTAAAGAACTTTTCTATCCTGTATTGAAAATCCAGCCTGTACTGTTTTCCGAAGGTCCATGAGAACCCAGGCTCATAACGCATACGCTGAAATTGATAAATACCATCGGCTCTCAACCATGGCTCGACCTGGAAGTAAGGTTTAAATTTTTTATCATTTCTGAATATGATCCTGGCACTCCATCTGAAATAATCAGGGTCCTTGTTATCATTCACATTTAGCGCCCAGTGATATCGCAATCGATTGCTAATGGTTATTGTATTTTTCTTTAAACCATAAGCCACATCTGTCCAAAGAAAATGTCGGTAATCAGCTTCAGGAATAAACCATGAACGCGTTAAGAACAGCGTCGACCATCCTTTACCTAAATCTCGCCTTACACTTAAATCAACCGACATATTCTGGTACTGGCTCAAATCACGATAATGCCGGAATATAGGTTTAAGACTTATGCGGGTTTTATCAGATAACTGGGTTTGCAGTTGAACAGAAGTCCAGGAAATATAATCATCCTGTGCTTCGACAGCGAAAGTCATCAATAGAAAAATAACCAAAAAAATAGCTCGCATATTAGCTGTTGAAAGTACAAAAAGATTTTATAGTAATGGATTATTCATGACCACTTACAACCCTAAATTATTCTACCCATATCTGACCAAAATCATATTTTGAATTGAGGGAAAAACAGACCTTTACTTACAATTTCAAAATTGATTTTATGAAAGCCTATAAAGCGATTTGGGAACGCAGTATTGACGATCCCCTTGCATTCTGGAAAGAGCAAGCAGAAACAATCGATTGGTTCAAATTTCCTGATACCATTTACTCTCAAACTAAAGAAGGTTTTGATCGTTGGTATGCAGATGGCATAATGAATACCAGCTACCTGGCTTTAGACCGACATGTTAATTCGGGTCGTGCAGATCAGCCTGCTCTGATCTATGATTCTCCGGTTACGGGAACCAAGAAATCCTATACCTACGCCGAGTTGCTTCATGAAGTTGAATTGGTTGCCGGCATGCTGGTTGATTTAGGTGTTGAAAAGGGTGATCGAGTTTTGATTTATATGCCTATGATCCCTCAAACGGTATTTGCCATGCTGGCCTGTGCTCGAATCGGTGCCATTCACTCGGTTGTTTTTGGTGGTTTTGCACCACATGAACTGGCTGTGCGCATCGATAATGCTGAGCCCAGGGTATTGTTAACCGCCTCCTGTGGTATTGAAGTCGAGAAAATCATTCCGTATAAAAATCTTGTTGACAAAGCAGTCGATTTAGCAGAATATAAGGTCGAACATGTCGTCCTATATCAGCGTCCGGAATGGAAGGTTCAATTGAATTCACCATGGGATAAAGATTGGGAAGAATTAAGAGCCCGGGCCAAACCTGCCTCTTATGTTCCGGTTAAAAGCAGTGATACGCTTTATATCATTTATACCTCTGGTACAACCGGAAAACCTAAGGGTGTCATGCGCGACAATGGTGGACATGCGGTAGCAATGACCTACAGCATGAAACATGTCTATGATGCCAAACCCGGAGATGTATTCTGGGCGGCCAGTGATGTGGGCTGGGTCGTGGGTCATTCCTATATCGTTTATGCACCATTGATTCATGGCTGCACCACTCTGTTGTTCGAAGGAAAACCAGTGCGCACACCCGATGCCGGAACGTTTTGGAGAGTCATTGATGAATACAAGGTGAAATCACTCTTCACTGCTCCAACAGCGTTTAGGGCGATTATTAAAGAAGATCCCGACGGACTTCTTAAGCAAAAGTATAATCTAGACTCCTTG
>JABDPU010000277.1 GCA_013042625.1 Flavobacteriaceae bacterium
TTATTTCTGACCCAGGTCACCAGATAATAAAAAGGGACCAGGAAAATTAGAATGTGCCGGATGAATTTCATTCAAACGCAGGTAAATAGTTTATATTTGTTTCAAAATAACACAATTTTTATGACTGTTAGGGATGTCATTAGAGAATTGGATTCAATTGCACCTTTAGCCTATGCAGAAGATTTTGACAATGTTGGTCTTCTGGTTGGAAATCCACAACAGGAGGTCACCGGAATCCTGGTCACTTTAGATACCCTGGAAAGCGTTGTTGATGAAGCCATTGATAAGGATTGTAATTGTATCGTCAGCTTTCATCCTATCATCTTTAAAGGTCTTAAGAAAATTACCGGTTCGAATTATGTGGAAAAAGCCGTAATGAGAGCTATAAGAAATGATGTGGCAATCCTTTGTATTCATACAGCACTTGACAATGCTTTAGAAGGTGTAAATGATCGGATTTGTGAACAGCTCGATCTATTGAATAGGAAAATCCTAATCCCAAAAGAAGAAACCATCAGGAAATTGACCACTTATGTACCTGCAGAAAAACATGAAAATGTCAGAAAGGCTTTATTTGAGGCAGGAGCAGGAGAAATAGGGAAATATTCAAATTGCAGTTTCAATATCGATGGTACTGGCACCTTTAAAGGTGATGACACCTCTACTCCTTCTTACGGAGAAAAAGGAGTTTTCCATTCTGAAAAGGAAATTAAACTGACTCTGACCTTCCAAAAACACCTGGAGTCTGGAATTTTAAAGGCCCTATTTGAGGCGCACCCATACGAAGAAGTAGCGTTTGAAGTCATTACCCTTAATAATGCCAACCAAACCATAGGAATGGGAATGATTGGAGATTTAAAGACTCCCATGAATGAACAAGATTTCCTGAATTTCGTCAAAACCAGGATGAATACTTCATTAATACGACATTCAGCCTTGAACAAGAAAACAATCAAAAAGGTTGCTGTTCTTGGTGGTTCAGGCAGTTTTGCTATTTCCAGTGCACAAAATGCAGGAGCTGATGCCTATATCACAGCCGATTTAAAATATCACGATTTCTTTCAGGCTAATGAATCCTTGCTTCTGATGGATATAGGGCATTACGAAAGTGAGCAGTATACAAAATCATTACTCGTACAGAATCTTAAGAAAAAAATGCCTAATTTTGCAGTCATTTTATCAGATATAAATACAAATCCCGTAAAGTATTTTTAACGCATGGCAACAAAGAAAGAAGTAACTATAGAGGACCGATTGAGAGCCCTTTATGATCTGCAACTGATCGATTCCAGAGTAGATGAAATCAGAAATGTAAGAGGAGAACTACCGTTGGAGGTGCGTGATCTGGAAGACGAGGTTCTAGGTTTAAATACCAGGCTGGAAAAGCTACATGAAGGTATTGCCGATTTTGATGAGCAAATAAAAAATAAGAAGAATCTTATTGAAGAATCGAAAGCTCTTATCAAAAAATATTCCGAGCAGCAGAAAAATGTTAGAAATAACAGGGAGTTCAATTCTTTGTCTAAAGAGGTTGAATACCAGGAGTTGGAGATCCAATTAGCTGAAAAGCACATCAAGGAATTCAAAGTGCAAATCGAGCAGAAGAATATCGTTATTGATGAAACCAAAGGAAAGCTGAAAGAACGTGATGAACATCTTAAGCATAAGAAAAGTGAATTAGATGAAATTCTGGCTGAGACCGAGAAAGAAGAAAAAGCCCTTCTGAAAAAATCGGAAGATTATAAAAAACAGATAGAAGATCGCTTGGTCCAGGCTTACACCCGAATCAGGAGTAATGTTAAAAACGGACTCGCCGTTGTACCGATAGAACGTGGCGCTTCAGGAGGTTCATTCTTTACCATTCCACCTCAGGTTCAAATGGAGATTGCATCAAGAAAGAAGATCATTACCGACGAGCACAGTGGTAGGATTCTGGTTGATGCAGAATTGGCCCAGGAGCAACGTGACAAAATGGAAAAGATGTTTTCCAAACTTTAGAAATAAAAGACCCATCATTATAAAGGCCCTTCAATTGATGGGCCTTATTATTTAATATAATTTTATAAAAAATCGGTTTGGGTATTTATAATTTAGCATCAAAATTAAAACGATGAAAAAGATATTGTATTCCTGCCTTGTAGCACTGGTTTTTAATTGCCAGAATAATGCGCAGGTTAATCAGAAGCAGCAAGATGTTATCAATGCTGATCCTGTTGTGGTCCCTATTGAAAACGGGATGGCCAGGGCTTATTTTGCCAGTGGTTGTTTTTGGTGTGTTGAAGCCGTCTACGAAAGTGTAAAAGGCGTCAAAGAGGCCATCAACGGATATGCGGGAGGGTTTACCGAAAACCCTACCTATGAACTCAGCAATACCGGCCGTACCGGTCATGCTGAAGCAGTTGAAGTTATATACGACCCTGAAGTTGTTAGCTTTTCAACCCTTATTGATGTGTATTTCGGATCTCAAAATCCCACCCAATTCAACGGACAGGGACCTGATCGTGGATCGCAATATCGTTCAATTATTTTCTACCAGGATGAAGAGCAGAAGAAAATTATTCAGGAGAAAAAATCGGCCCTTGAGAAAAAGCTTGGAGAAGCAGTTGCAGCTGAAATCTATCCCTTTCAAAAATTTTGGTTAGCTGAAAATTATCACCAGAATTACGAAAAATTACATCCTAATAATCGCTATATCCAGAATGTTTCAATCCCGCGACTAAACCGATTCAAGAATAAATTTCCTGAGCTTTTGAAAGACAAACACTAGGGTTTTGACGCCTTAATTGAAAACAGTAAAGGATATAGACCGTCAGGTCTTTTAAACAGGCCAGTTTCTGCTGCTTCCAGCCCCGGCAAGACGTCATAAGGGCTTTCATCGTGTTCATTCAGAAAATCAATATGTAAACCTGCTTTGGTCAAAGCATTGATCACTTCTCCCAAGCCGTGATTCCATCCATATTCCTTGCTGATCATTTTTGATTCTGTATCAGCATAGGTGCCCACATACTCCTCATATATGGGTTCATGCTGATGGTATCCATATTTCATTTCTGGAGGTTTACTCAAATAATCGAACATCCAAACAATGGGATGGAATTCAACCATATAAAAGAAACCCCCGGGTTTTAACCGCTCTCCTATCATTTTTCCCCAGGGTTTGAGGTCAGGAAGCCAGCCAATCACGCCATAGCTGGTAAAAACAATATCAAAATACTCATTTATATATTCAGATGTATCCAGGACATTGCAGCAAACAAATTCGGTATTTAATCCTAACTCTTCATTTAATTCCTTAGCGAGTTGAATTCCTTCTTCACTGAAGTCAATCCCTGTACACTTAGCACCCATCCGACCTAAACTCAAGGTGTCCTGTCCGAAATGACATTGCAGGTGAAGAATGGTTTTCCCTTTCACATCACCAAGATCTTGCAATTCAATCGGTTTCAGTGAAGTCTCTCCTTTTTTAAACCCATCAAGATCATACATATCACTCCCGGCATGTGCAGCAACCTTCTTGTTCCAGGTTTCATTATTCGTTCTAAAAAACTCATCATTTGAAGACATCTGAACAGTTTTAGTTAAATGCAAGATAAAATTTATAGATGAGATCAAAAGGATGCCTAATTTTGAAAAAAATATTATGAGAGCACTTACCATCTGTCTTTGTTTGATTCTGTTTATGTCCTGTAAAAATCAGGATAGCGAAAAACCGGTCCAACCCGAATTATCAATTGCCCAAAAAATAGCCCATGCCCACGGCTATGAGCATTGGGATAAAGTGGAACAAATAGATTTCACCTTCAGGGTGGACAGGGATCAGCCTGGAGGATTCCGATCCTGGCAATGGCAACCAAAAACAAATGATATTACTGTAATGACAGCCAGTGATACCTTATCGTTTAATCGTGCTGACCTTGACAGTATCTCTGCTAGATATGACCGGGCCTTTATCAATGATAAATTCTGGTTGATGATTCCTTTTCAACTGGTCTGGGATGAAGGCATAACTGTTTCAAGTCCGGTGAAAATAATTTCTCCGGTTCAGAAAAAACAACTCAATAAGATCACACTACTCTATTCTGATGATGGTGGTTATACGCCCGGTGATGCTTATGACCTCTTCTATAATGACGAATATCTTATCGAAGAATGGATCTTTAGAAGGGGGAATCAACCGGAGCCTGGACTGGCCTGCACCTTTGAGTCCTATGAAGATTTCAATGGTATCAAACTCGCTACCGAGCATAAAAAGGATGGAGAGAACTGGAATCTTAAACTCCTTGGAATCAAAGTTAAAATGAATGATCAAGTCGTTGATTAAAGCGATTAACCTTCACTTAAAATTTGTTAACTTTGATATCCATCAAAAACCGACGCAGTGCCAGAATTTCGTCTCGGACTTGAATTTGCAAATGCCTTAGATAAATCTGATGATCTCGCAACATTCAGAGATCGATTTCACATTCCAAAAGACAAAAATGGGCAGGAGTTGATTTATCTCTGCGGAAACTCTTTGGGCCTGCAACCAAAAATCACAAAATCATATGTAAATCAGGAGCTCGAAGACTGGGCAAACCTGGGCGTAGAAGGACATCTTCATGCAAGGAATCCATGGTTGCCTTACCATGAGTATTTATGCGGGCAGATGGCTAAAATTGTAGGAGCCAAACCCATCGAGGTGGTGGTCATGAATACGCTGACCGCTAATTTGCATTTTATGATGGTGTCGTTTTATAAACCAACCGACAAGCGGTATAAGATTCTGATTGAAAATGATGCCTTTCCTTCTGATAAATATGCCGTTGAATCTCAATTACGACATCATGGGTATGATGACAAAGAAGGCCTGTTGATCTGGAAACCCAGACCAGGAGAAGAACTCTTGAGATATGAGGACCTTGAGGAGTTGATGGACAAACATGGTGATGAGATCGCACTGGTCATGATCGGTGGCGTTAACTATTATACGGGTCAGTATTTCGATCTGAAACGAATCGCCGAACTGGCTCAAAGCAAGGGATGCATGGTTGGCTTTGACTGTGCTCACGGTGCTGGAAATGTAGCATTAAATCTACACGATTCAGGGGCCGACTTTGCAGTTTGGTGCTCCTACAAATACCTCAACTCCGGTCCCGGAAGTTTGGCGGGTTGTTTTGTTCATGAGCGTCATGCTCATAGTCCTGATCTGAACCGGTTTACTGGATGGTGGAGCCATAATAAGGCTACACGCTTCAATATGAGAGATGAATTTGATGTTATTCCAGGAGCAGAAGGCTGGCAATTAAGCAACCCCCCTATTCTATCCATGGCAGCCATCAGGGCATCTATTGATGTGTTTGATGAAGTAGGGATGCCTCGATTAATAAAAAAATCGAAACAACTCACCTCATATATGGAATTCCTGGTGAAACAGCTTGGTGAAGATAAGGTTCGAATCATCACTCCGGAAAACCAGCAGGAACGAGGCTGTCAGTTGTCTGTACAGGTCATTAATGGCAACAAAGAAATTTATGATCAACTGACAGAATCGGGCGTGATCTGTGACTGGCGTGAACCCGATGTTATACGATGTGCACCTGTTCCGCTTTATAACAACTACACGGAGGTGTATCGCATGGTTGAAAAATTAAAAGTAGTACTCAATGGCTAAGAATAATGTTTTGTTAATAGGTGCCGGCCTTTGCGGTTCCCTTCTCGCTTTGCGATTAGGACAGCGCGGGTATAGGGTCAGGGTAATGGAGAAGCGTCCAGACCTGAGAAAAGTCGACATTAGTGCAGGAAGGTCCATAAACCTGGCTTTTTCCGATCGCGGACTTAAAGCTATGCGAATGGTTGGGATCGAGGATAAGGTTCTTCCTTTATGTATTCCCATGCACGGCAGAATGCTTCATGACAAATCAGGACAAACCAAAATGTCTAATTATAGCGGCCGGAAGCATGAATATATCAACTCCATCTCAAGAGGGCAGCTAACAGCTCTTCTTATGGACGAAGCCGAGGAACTCGAAAATGTTTCAATCGAATTCAATAAAAAATGTACGCACATAGATTTCGAACATAAAAAGGTGTCTTTCTTCTGTTATGAATCAAAACGCGAGTTCGAAATCCAGGCAGATGTCATTTTTGGTGCCGATGGAGCCGGTTCGGTCCTGAGAAAAAACTATTACCTGGCTAAGAAATTTCTGTTTAGTTTTTCTCAGAATTTCTTAAGCCATGGATATAAAGAATTGACCATACATCCTGATAAAGGAGGTGGTTTTAAAACATTTAAAAACGCCTTGCATATATGGCCAAGAGGAGAATATATGCTAATAGCCCTTCCGAATCTTGACGGAAGTTTTACTGTTACACTTTTCCTGAGTTATAATGAAGGAGAATATAATTTCAATAATCTCACAGATCCTGAAGCCGTCATGGATTTCTTCAGAGAAGAATTCCCGGATACCCTGGCGCTGATGCCTAATGTCGTTGATGATTTCTTCGAAAATCCTACCGCTCCATTGGGTACAGTAAAATGTTCACCTTGGAATTTTGAAGGTAACAGCCTTTTAATTGGCGATGCAGCTCATGCTATTGTACCATTTTACGGACAAGGCATGAACGCATCATTTGAGGATGTGGTTGAATTGGATAAGTGCATTGAAAAACATGAAGGTGATTGGGAAGCTGTCTTCAACTTATTTGAACAAACTCGTAAACCGGATACAGATGCCATTGCCGACCTGGCCATCGACAATTTTTATGAAATGAGAGATCATGTAGCCAATCCAATTTTCCAGGAAAAGCGTAAATTGGAAATGGCACTGGAAAGCCAGTTCCCCGATGAATACAACTCTAAGTATTCACTGGTTACTTTCAATGAAGATATCGGTTATCGTGATGCGATGATAATGGGCCGTGCCCAGGACAAGGCCATCCTGAACATGATCGCTGATCAGGAAATCAATTATGATGAAAATTTAAAAGAAATCCTGAAAAAGGTGAATGAAGAGACATTAGAGATATTGGATGAAGACAAGGTTGCTAAAACCATGCGCCATTAAACATCAGATTATGACAAAACACGTAACACCAAGAGGAGCTTATCCACATACGAAACGAGCAGGTGATTTTATTTTTGTTTCAGGAACCAGTTCGCGCCGAGCAGATAACACTATCGCAGGAGCAGAGGCAGTGGACGCAATGGGAACTAAAAAGTTGGATATTGAAGTTCAGACAAGAGAGGTCTTGAGAAATATTGAACGTAATTTGAAAAAGGAAGGCGCTTCACTCGAAGATGTGGTTGATGTGACCTCGTTTTTAGTTAACATGAATGATTTTGCAGGTTACAACAAAGCTTATGCTGAATTCTTTGATGCTGAAACCGGTCCGGCCCGAACGACGGTTGCGGTACATCAGTTACCTCATCCCGATCTTGTTGTTGAAATAAAAGTTATGGCCTTCAAGAAGAAGGACAAGAGATGATAAATTTTCTTCGAAAGATTCGTATGAAATTAGTTTTGAATGGCAGGATGAAAAAATATGTTCTCTATGCCATTGGTGAAGTTGTTCTTATTGTATTCGGGATATTGATTGCTTTATATCTGAACAATTGGAATATTCAGAGAAATAATGATTCGAAGGAATATAAAATTCAGGTTCAGCTAAATGAAGATTATTTAAATAATCTCAAGCAATTAGAGCAGAAAATGAAAATGAGAAGCGATCTAACTCAAGCGGCTCTTGATGTTTTGAGTATGATTGATGACTCCAATTCATTGAACCCGGATTCTCTCATGCCTAAATTAAATCAGATTATCGTTGACCCAACTTTTGATCCTATTGATAATGAACTGATGTATACCGGTGATATTCGCTTGATTCGCAATGACAGTCTGAAACGTATGCTATCAAGATGGACATCTGATGTCAAACAGGTTCAACAGGTCGAATTAGAGTGGCAAAAGATTCGCACTGAGATCTACATACCATTTCTGATCAAATGGGGACATGCAAGAAACCTATCTAACGAAGCATGGAAAGACTCAGATACACCAATTCATATTCTCGATTCAGAGACAAATGATCTGAATGCCAGGTTAATACTGGGGCAATCGAACTTTTCAACAGATACTAATGACGATTTATTCGTTCGTGAACTTGAAGGAATCATGTCAATGGCAATAAATGCCAATCACGTAGCAAATTTGCAATCCATTTCTTTAAGAAAGCGTATTTTAAAGATTATTGAATTGATTGAAAAAGAAATTGATAAGAATACTTAAAATTTTAAGTCTTGATCATAAAAAACTTTATTAACGGCCAATATGTAGATCCCATAGGAGATGAGTGGATCGAAAACTACTGCCCGGCAGATGGAGAGATCTATGGTAAAATACCTGATTCCACAAGGGATGATGTTGAAGTTGCTTATATAGCTGCTAAATCCGCATTTCCTTCATGGTCTGCAACTCCCGTAGAAGAGCGAAGCCGTATCCTCCTGAACATTGCCGAAACCATTGAAAATAATCTTGAACGACTTGCTGAAGCCGAAAGTGAAGATAACGGCAAACCCGTAAAACTGGCCAAGCGAATCGATATTCCCAGAGCATCCCAGAATTTCAGATTCTTCGGGCATGCTATTACCCAGTTCTCCAGTGAAAGCCATGAGACCGTTGGAAAGAACGCCATCAATTATACCCTGAGGCAGCCTCTTGGTGTGGTGGGCTGCATCTCGCCCTGGAATCTACCACTTTATCTTTTTACCTGGAAAATTGCTCCTGCTCTTGCCGCCGGGAATTGTGTGGTTGCCAAACCCAGTGAGATCACTCCGTTAACGGCTTTTATGCTGGGTGAGATCTGCAATGATGCCGGTCTGCCAAAAGGAGTGTTAAACATCGTTCATGGCTTTGGCCATAAAGCAGGACAGGCGATTGTAGAACACCCGGACATTAAGGCTATATCATTTACAGGCGGAACTCAAACCGGCGCTAAAATCGCTGCAACTGCTGCTCCTTTGTTCAAAAAGATGTCGCTCGAACTGGGGGGAAAGAATCCGAATATTATATTCGCCGACTGCGATTATGAAGCCATGATAGATACTACGGTGCAATCATCATTTTCAAACCAGGGGCAGATTTGTTTGTGTGGAAGCCGAATATTCATAGAAAGGCCTATATATGATAAGTTCAAGTCTGATTTTGTTGCACGCATAGAAAAATTACGTGTTGGGCATCCTAATGATGATCATGTAGATATAGGTGCTTTGGTTTCTAAAGATCATCTTGAGAAGGTTTTAGATTATGTTGATATAGCAAAAAATGAAGGTGGGAAGATATTGTGTGGAGGTGAACGATTTATTGTCAAGGGATTTGATGATGGTTATTATATGAATCCGACAGTTATTGAGGTCGATTCCGACGATTGCAGGGCAAACCGTGAGGAAATATTCGGACCAGTAGTAACAATTATGCCATTTGATACCGAGGAAGAAGTGCTGGAAATATCAAACAAGGTAGATTATGGGCTTTCAGCTACAATTTGGACTAATGATTTAAGCCGAACCATGCGTATGAGTCATGCCATTCATTCAGGAATTGTATGGGTGAATACCTGGATGCTCAGGGATCTGAGAACGCCATTTGGTGGTGTTAAAAATTCGGGTGTAGGACGTGAAGGTGGATTTGAAGTGCTGCGCTTCTTTACCGAACCAAAAAATGTTTGTATAAAGTATTAAGTAATGGAATTAGGACTAAAAAATAAAACAGCTTTGGTCTGCGGAAGCACGCAGGGCATAGGTAAATCAACAGCTATCGCTCTTGCAAAGGAAGGGGTACAAGTAACGTTGATGGCCAGGAATGAAGACAGACTGAAAGAGGTTATACAGGAATTACCCGGAAAGGACCATGGCTATTTGGTTGCTGATTTTTTCGAACCGGCCAAACTTCAGAAAACTATTTCAGAATATTTAATTGACCATACAGGGTTTCATATTCTGATAAATAACACCGGTGGACCAAGAAGCGGACTCATTAAAGATGCTTCGCTCGAGGAGTTCAGAAAGGCTTTTAATC
>JABDPU010000280.1 GCA_013042625.1 Flavobacteriaceae bacterium
GATTCCTTGCAGCTTATGGATTTTCAAGATTTAAGTTCATCGACTCCTGGCCGATAGCGGATGAAGTATTTACACATATTCCGTTTTATCACGAGCCGGCGCCGATGATATATGTGGCCTTTATGACATTTGTGCTGATCATGTCATCTGTTACAATGGTACTTGCTGTAGATGCCGGGCACAGAATGAAACAGAATAAGGTTATTATTTATTTGTTTCTTACCATCATAGGAGGTCTGATATTCGTTGGTTCACAGGCCTGGGAATGGGCAACATTCATAAAAGGCGATTATGGTGCCATTCAAACTCAAGGTGGAAACATTCTTCAATTTGTTGATGGAAATGGTGATAGGGTTGCGATTGCTGATTTTGCAGTTGCCGCAGAAGGCGACAGAATACAACAAACCAAGAAAGAAGGTGTATGGTACCAGGATGAAGGTAGCCTTCCGAGTTTTACAGTTGAAGAAATACTGGCCGGAATGGAGGCCAACTCCGATATATTGGTGAGAACTCAAATACTGACCGAGGATGGAGAAAAAACAATACTTTCACGAGAAGAATCACTTCAACAAGTGAGAACTAATGGTAAGGCGGTTGTTGAAGGAGCTAACCTCAGGGTGAATGAATATGGCACCCCACTCTTCGCCGACTTCTTCTTTTTTATTACAGGATTTCACGGATTCCACGTTTTCTCAGGAGTGGTTTTTAATGTTATCATTTGGTTTAATGTGATACTGGGCACTTATGAAAAACGTAATAGCTATGAAATGGTGGAGAAGGTTGGATTATACTGGCACTTCGTTGATTTGGTCTGGGTATTTGTATTCACATTCTTCTATCTTGTTTAACCTCAAATACTAAACTGAAATGGCTGACGCACACGCACATAAATTAGAGATATTAAGAGGACTTCTGAAGTTTAAATCAAACACCCAAAAGATCTGGGCGGTATTGATATTATTGTCAATTGTAACACTTGTTGAGGTTGCTCTAGGTATTTATAAACCGCATGCTTTAATGAATCCGGTTTTATCTCCAATGGAAGGTGGATTCTTTGCTACCCTTGGAAATATCATTTTGTCTCCTGTTATATACATAAAACCTTTGAACCTGATATTTATCGTTTTAACGCTGGTTAAGGCATACTATATCACCTGGGATTTTATGCACATGCGAGATGAGGTTAAGTGGCTTCGACGAATGGTTGTATGGACTGCGGTATTCCTTATCTGCTACCTCGTGTTTATCTTATTACAGGAAGGTGGCTATATTGAAGAAGTCTACTCTACAGAATTTATCAAGAGGGACTTTTAACAGATATTTAAAGACATTCAAAGACGGTTTTATAACCGTCTTTTCTATTTTTGCACCATGGGAAAGGCCAAGTTCAAAAAGCCTCTGATTCTGGCGATTTTATTTCTTCTTCCGGTGACGTTTTTGTTGTTTTTGTACCCTTCAACGCACAACTATAACACCTTGGATATTGTTCACGGTCCGGTAAATGACATTTCCGGTTATTTGTCAGCATCGGAACGAGATCTGGATTTTTCAGATAATATTTCTGTCTTGCTCTTTCTTGGAGATGACCCAAAGCGTCGTGCCATAGGAGCATTGAATGTCAAGGAACTCGTATATGATAAATTCAAGGGGTTTAAGCGCTTCCAGGTAATTGCCCTGGTTGGAGAAGGCAGTAAGACGTCTCTTGAAGAACTGAAAAAAGAACTGTATCAGTATGACCAGTTGGAGTACTGGCATTTTCTTGAACTGAACCCTGTACAGACCCTTGATATTTTTGATGGTTTGAAAGCGGACGGAAATCTGGAAGACGACCAGTTTTACGAAGGCTTGTTTATATTAGATAAGGACTTGATGCAAAGAGGCAGGCTAGATGACAGGTCTAAGAATGAACTTAAAGAAGAGAAAGCTGTATATGGTTTATCAGAATATAGCACCATTGAGGTTTCTGAGTTAAAGAATAAATTGAGCGACGATTTGAGGATACTGTTCACCGAATACAGGCAAAAACGTAAAGGTGAATTTGATTCTTCAACCCGACGGTCAGACGATATAAAAACCGATGAATAAAACGAATTATTCTTATGTCGGGATTGCATTCATTATCCTCGTATTTGGCATATGGGCCATTCCGAAAATAGTAGGTAATTTCAACAAGCCTGAATTAGAGGTTATTGGAAAAGCACCAGAATTCAGTTTCATAAACCAGGATAGGGAGACCATCTCTGATTCCGATTACATCGGTAAAGTTTATGTGGTGGAATTTTTCTTTACGACTTGTCCCAGTATATGCCCTATAATGAACAGGCGTATGGTTGAGATTCAAGACAAATTCTTTGGAAATCCAAATTTAGGTATTGCATCATTTACCATTACTCCTGATATTGATACTCCGGAAGTGTTAAAGGCCTATGCCGATAAATATGGTGTGAGCAATCCCAACTGGAATTTTCTAACGGGTGAAAAAGATGCGATTCTTAAATTATCGAATGAGGGCTATAATCTGTATGCCGCATCCACCATGGATGAAGATGGTGATTTTTCACATTCTGGTTTGTTTGCCCTAATCGATAAAGAGGGTAATATCAGATCTCGCTATGATAGCTTTGGCAATCCCATTATCTATTACCGGGCCCTTGATGAGGAAAATTCTCCGAACCAGATCAAGGAACTCATGGAAGATATTGCCATTTTATTAGATGAATAAGATGAAAGAAATAGAAAAAGATAAAGCCGCAAAATATAATAAGTGGGTTGTTGCACTTTCCATTATCATTCCCATTGTTGTTGCGGCTCTGTTTGGTATAAAAATACCTAATGCGACCCCATTAACCTTTCTGCCACCGATCTATGCTTTCATTAATGGATTAACTGCCATTCTTTTGATCACGGCACTTTGGGCTGTTAAAAACCGAAAATTATTACTGCATGAACGATTGATGAAAACGGCTCTTTTATGCTCAATAGCCTTTTTACTCATGTATGTAGCCTATCATATGACAAGTGATTCAACACCTTTTGGAGGTGAAGGTGTGATAAGGTATGTCTACTTTTTCATTCTGATTACTCATATCGTCCTCTCTATTCTGGTGATCCCTTTTGTATTACTAACCTATGTCCGGGCGATTACAAAAGATTTTGACCGACATAAGAAATTGGCAAGGATTGCATACCCATTGTGGCTCTATGTGGCCATTAGCGGTGTGTTGGTATATTTAATGATATCTCCTTATTATGAGTAATTTGAAAGCGAAAATTATCGTACCATTCTTATTTTTAATCCTGGCTCCGCTGCTGGTGGAAGCGCAGTGTGCCATGTGCAGAGCCGTTCTGGAAAGTGGAGAAGGCCAGGACATAGCAGAAGGTGTTAACAGTGGAATAAAATACCTGATGTTATTTCCCTATTTGGTTATAGGTGGCTTGTTGTTTTTTATCTACCGAAAGTACAGGCATTCGAGCTAATTTTAACATTTTATTAGATATAGTTATGTAACAAAATTAGACCTTTGAAGTCTAACTGTTATCGGTCTTCACCGGCACTTGCACTTAACATCACTAACTATGCTCAAGATCAGCAATCTTCACAAGTCGTATCCGATAGGTGATTCAAGTTTACATGTATTAAAAGGTATCGATTTTGAAGTGAACAATGGTGAAATGGTAGCCATAATGGGATCATCAGGATCCGGAAAGTCTACATTGCTAAATATTATCGGGATACTAGACGAATACGATTCCGGAGAATACACCCTTGATGGTGTTGCGATCAAAGATCTTAGCGAAAAGAAGGCAGCCGTTTACCGAAATAAATTTTTAGGATTCATCTTCCAATCCTTCAACCTGATCAATTATAAAAATGCACTCGAAAATGTAGCATTGCCATTGTATTATCAGGGTCTTAAAAGAAAAGACAGACAGGAAAAAGCAAAGTTTCACCTGGAAAAGGTCGGACTTTTAGACTGGGCACATCATTTGCCAAGCGAATTGTCCGGTGGTCAGAAACAGCGTGTTGCTATAGCACGTGCACTGGCAGCCAATCCTAAATTATTGATGGCCGATGAACCTACAGGAGCCCTGGATACCACAACATCTTATGAAATTATGGAATTCCTTCAGCAGTTGAATGATGAAGGAAAAACCATTTTGATCGTTACCCACGAAGAAGATATTGCAGCTATGTGCAAAAGAGTTATCAGACTTCGTGATGGCGTGATTATGGAGGATAAAATAGTAGAACAGGTTAGAGCAGCAACAGCACATGTTTGATTTAGACCTTTGGCGGGAAATATTTCAAAGTATGAACAAAAACCGGACCCGGAGTATCCTGGCTGGTTTTACCGTGGCATTTGCCATCTTGCTTTTCACTATCCTCTTCGGAATTGCTAACGGCTTAAACAATACATTTAAAGAAGCCTTTGTAGACGACGCTATAAATTCCATTTTTATTCGATCAGGGACAACAAGTAAAGCCTCAAAAGGAATGCAGGCCGGAAGGCGTATCCGATTTGAGAATAAAGATTATGCATATGTAAAGGAAGAATTTGGAGATGGTATAGAGTATATGACTGCCCGAATTTACCTGAATGTTGCCGCTTCTTTCAGAAATGAAACCAATAACTACAGTGTCAGGGCCGTTCATCCCGATCATAAGTACCTCGAGAATACGATAATGAAAGAAGGTCGATATATCAACCAAAATGACCTGAAAAATAAAACTAAGGTTGCTGTTATTGGCCGTTTGGTGGAAGAAGATCTGTATCTCACCACAAAAGCATATGGCAAGTACATCAATCTGAACGGGATTCAATATAAAATAGTTGGGGTCTTCACCGATGATGGGGGTGATAACGAAGAACGCCTGATTTATATTCCGGTGACTACATCGCAATTGCTTTATGGCAATAACGATTATATCGACCAGATTAATCTTACGTACCAGCCCGATATGAATTTCAATGAAGCCATTGACTTCGGAAATTCAATTGAAAAGAATTTAAAGGAACGCTTCCTGGTTGACAAAAGTGACCAACGTGCCATTCGGGTGCAAAATATGGCAGAAGCCAATAAAAATGTTACTCAATTCCAGACCGTGATGGCTATTATCATATTTATTATTGGTTTAGGTACTCTCATTGCCGGTATAGTTGGGATCAGTAATATTATGATCTTTATTGTGAAGGAACGTACCAAGGAAATTGGTATAAGGAAGGCCTTAGGCGCCTCACCCCGAGCTATTGTATCTATAATTTTGCTCGAAGCCATAATTATTACAACCATAACAGGCTATTTAGGCCTTGTAATTGGAGTGGGTGTGCTGGAGTGGGCTACTCCGGTATTAGAAGAGAATTTTATTACGAACCCGGGAATAAAAACATCCCTGGTGATTTCAGCCACAATTACATTGATTGCAGCTGGAACACTTGCAGGATATTTACCTGCTAAAAAGGCGTCGAAAATTAAACCTATTGTAGCATTAAGAAACGATTAGCATGCTGAAGTTCTTATTTGATAGAGATACATGGCAAGAAGTTATAGACAGTATGACCAAGAATAAGTTGCGTACTGTTATAACCATGATTGGTGTGTGGTGGGGTATTCTTCTTCTAATAGGGTTGCTTGGAGCTGCAAGGGGAATGGAAAATTCCTTCAACCGATCGTTTAGTGATTTCGCTACAAACAGCGTCTTCATCTGGGGACAAAGTACTAGCATGCCCTTCAAAGGTTTTCAGGAAGGCAAGCGCGTTACTCTGAGGTTAGGTGATGCAAAGAAGATCGAGGAAAATGTTGAGGGTATCGAATTTGTAGTACCACGAAATCAAAGCCAGGGCTTTGTTGTTCGGGGATTACTCTCAGGAACATACAGCCTTACCGGTGATTACCCTTTGCTTGATGTGGTTCAGAAAAAGAAACTAAAAAAGGGCCGGTTTATCAATCAAAACGATATTGACAAGAAAAGAAAGGTTGCTGTTATATCAGAAGACATTTATAAGCAGCTTTTCGATAAGGACGAGGAACCAATTGGTGAACTTATTCGCATCAACAACATGAACTTCCAGGTCATTGGGGTATTTGAGGTAGTTCCTTTTGGCGGACCTCAAACCGATATTCATATTCCGTTTGACACTTTCCAGCAAGTATATAACCGTGGTGATCAAATTGGCTGGATGATGATTACCGGGAAACAGGAATTTGATATACTGCAGATTGAAGATGACGCCAAACTCCTGCTTAAAAATATTCACCGTATTCATCCCCAGGATAAACGGGCTTTCGGAAGTTTTAATCTGGGTGATATGTTCGGACAGGTTACGGGATTCTTAAAAGGCATGCAATTTTTAACCTGGTTCGTGGGTATAGCCACCCTCATTGCAGGTGTATTTGCCATTGGAGCAATCTTGCTGATAACGGTAAAAGAACGAACTAAAGAAATAGGGGTAAGACGCGCCTTAGGGGCTACCCCTTTCGAAATTAAACGTCAGATTGTTGTGGAGGCCGTTTTCCTAACACTTATCGCCGGCTTATTTGGAATCATTTCAGGAGGATGGATACTTATAGCACTGGATAGTGCCTACGGGCAAGGAGATGATGCCCAAATTGTAAATGCTTCGGTTTCTATTGCAGTAGTGTTCCTTGCACTTCTGATACTTGTAGTCTTGGGATCACTAATCGGATTGATTCCGGCATTTAAAGCAACCAGCGTCAAACCTATTGATGCACTAAGAGATGAATAAAAACTAATCAAACATAAAATGAACAAGACAGTAAAAATTATTATCGGAATTGTACTATTGGTACTTTTGGTTTGGGTGCTCAAGTACTTTAAAGATTCTAATTCTGAAGAAATAGTCGATTACAATACGGAAGAGCCATTCTATACAAACATCGACACTAAAATTGTGGCTACCGGCAAATTAAACCCGGAAGAAGAAATTGAGCTTAAACCACAGATTTCCGGAATTGTTGATGAAATTAGGGTCGAGGAAGGCGATGTGGTCGCCAAAGGTGACCTGATTGCCAAGATCAGGGTTGTCCCAAACGAACAAAGCCTTGCTGCAGCATCGAGCCGAATTAATTCGGCAAGGTTATCTTTCGAAAATGCAAAAACGATTTATGACAGGAATAAAATTCTTTTCGATAAAGGTGTGATCTCAAAACAGGATTTTGAGAACAATGAATTGGCCTTGAATCAAGCAAGAGAAAACCTGGCCCAGGCGCAGAATGATTACCAGATTATCAGGAGAGGTTCTATTTCAGGTGGAACTGGCGCGAATACTAATATCGTAGCTCAAATTCCCGGAACTATTCTTGAAATACCGGTTCGTGAAGGCGACCAGGTGATTCAGTCTAACAATTTTAATGCCGGGACAACCATTGCAACCATTGCCGATATGAGCAAGATGATTTTTGAAGGGCAGGTTGATGAATCCGAGGTTGGCAAACTAGAAGAAGGGAAAGAAATTAAAGTCGTTCTTGGAGCGATCAACGAAAAGGAATTCCCTGCCAAACTAACTTTTGTTGCACCTAAGGGTGTTGAAGAAAGTGGTGCGGTTCAATTTACCATCAAAGCAGATGTTTCTGTAGAACCTTCTACAAATATAAGGGCAGGTTATAGTGCAAACGCAGAAATCGAGATCGAAAGTAAAGACAGCACCCTTGTTATTCGTGAAGCCCTGGTCCAGTTTGACAGGCTTACCGAACAAGCTTATGTTGAAATTAAAAATGAAGACGATTCCTTTGAACGTAAAGATGTTGAACTTGGAATCTCAGATGGCATTAATGTGGAAGTTGTCGAAGGTGTCGAGGAAGGCGATAAGGTTAAGGTATGGAATAAGGCCTCTGACGAAGATGAAGATAATAATTAAGAGCTAACCTAAAACGGAGTAATGAAACGATATTTAATTGTTATAATAACCCTTTTTACTGCCTTTTCATTCGGACAAAAGAAATGGTCACTTGAAGAATGTGTGTATCACGCTCTCGAAAATAATATCACGGTACTTCAGGGGGAAAATTCCATTTTATCGAATGAACAAGATATTATGGCGGCAAAAGGTAATTTTTACCCATCCTTAAGCGCCAATATAAACCAGGGGCTTTCACTTGGTAATGTGGAGTTATTCCAGGGGCAGTTCGTTGACAGGACGGCAAATACGACTAATATTGGTTTGAATGTGAATCAAACCGTTTTTAACGGCTTCCAAAACACAAATATTTATAAGCAGGCACAGCTTCAGTTGGAAACCAGCCAGATGGAGTTGAATCGAATAAAAGACGATATTTCATTATTTGTTGCCAATGCATATCTTAATGTCCTTTTCAATAAGGAAAACCTTGAAATTGCAAAGGCACAGTTGGTGTTTTCTGAAAAAAACCTCGAACAGGTTCGCGGACTGGTTGATGCCGGTGTTCAGCCTGTAGCCAATATATATGATGCCGAAGCCACTCTTGCTAATGATGAACAAAATGTAACGGTTGCCGAAAATAATTACACCCTGGCCTTGCTTAGTTTATCGCAGTTGCTTCAGGTGTCTTTTGATGGGTTTGATGTTCAGATAATCGAAATTGATCAGCCTTCAGCTGAGTTGATGTATAATGATGTTAAACCTATTTTAGAAGCCGCTTATGGCCGCCGATATGAGATTAAAGTAGCAGAGTTGAACATTGAAAATTCAAAACTCAATACGGAATTGTCGAAAGCAGGATTTTTACCGAGAGTTACATTTGGATATGGATTTGGATCGAATGCATTTTTCACCAATCTCACTGCTGATGAGGCAGGATTCTTCCAGCAGCTGGATGATCAAAAATCACATCAATTTAACCTGAACGTCAATATTCCTATTTTTAGCAGGTTTTTGAATAAAACCAATGTGGCCAAATCTAAGATCGCTGAAGAGTCAAGTAAACTGAGCCTGGAACAGGCCAGACTGACACTCGAGTCGAACATCCAGCAGGCATTCACCGATGCTCAGGCAGCATTCAAAACATTTGAAGCGGCCAAAAAATCATTAGCTTCACAGGAATTAGCTTTCGAAAATTCGCAGGAGCGATATAATATTGGGGTGATGAACACCTTCGATTTTGAGCAATCACGATTCAGATTGGTCAACGCCCAGTCTTCGCTGGTCAATGCAAAATATGATTTTGTCTTCAAAACCAAAGTTCTTGATTTCTACTTAGGCAAACCAATACGTTTAGATTAAGTTGGAATGATATTACAACTGGAAACAGCAACAACCAATTGTTCGGTCTCTCTTTCTTCTGAAGGGGAGACTTTGGTTTTTAAAGAGGATTATGGCTCTAAATATTCACATGCCGAACGACTGCATGTTTATATCGATGAGGTCGTTAAAAAGGCAGGCATCAAACTATCTGAATTAGGAGCAGTGGCTGTTAGCAAAGGCCCGGGATCCTATACCGGATTGCGAATTGGTGTTTCTGCCGCCAAAGGGTTATGCTATGCCCTTGATATTCCATTAATAGCTATTCCTACCCTTCAATCTCTGGCCTCTCAGGTACAGGAAGAATCAGGCCTGATCATACCGATGATCGATGCAAGGCGTATGGAGGTCTATTCCGCTGTTTATAATATGGATTGCAGCGAGATCAGGGAAACTAAGGCGGAAATACTCGATAAGAATTCTTTCTCGAATTACTTAGAACAAGGCACTATACATTTTATAGGAGATGGCGTAAAGAAAGCTTCTGAGATCATCAATCATGAAAATGCCCGATTCATCCATGATAAATTACCCTCTGCAAATAACTTAAGCCGATTTTCACATGAATGTTTCAAAGAAAAACGGTTCGAAGATATTGCTTACTTCGAACCGTATTATTTGAAAGACTTTATTGCGCTTAAACCAAAATCTTAAGCTTGTTTTCGGATCTCTACCTGGTGTGGGAATGGGATTTCTATGCCTGCAGCATCCAAAGCCAGTTTGCATTCCTCCGTAATTCCGAAATAAACATCCCAGTAATCAGCTACAGTTGCCCATGGACGAACTGCAAAATTCACAGAGCTGTCAGCCAACTCTGAAACACTCACAATAGGAGCTGGGTCTTGAAGAACTTTTGGATTGGAGGTTAATACATTCATCAACACCTCTTTGGTTTGTTTGATGTCGGAATCATAACTCACGCCCATAGTAAGGTCAACCCTTAGTATTCCTTCCGCAGAATAATTGACAATATTTCCATTAGACAACGCACCATTTGGGATGATCGCCAGTTTATTGCCTGGTGTAAGCAGTTTAGTTGTGAAAATTTCAATCTCTTTAACCACGCCTAACTCGCCCTGGGCTTCAACTAAATCCCCAATTTTTATAGGTTTAAAAATCATGATCAGTACACCGCCAGCGAAATTAGCAAGTGAGCCCTGAAGTGCAAGTCCGATGGCTAAACCAGCTGCGGCAAGAATAGCAGCAAAGGAGGTAGTCTCAACACCTAACTTGGATAAAATAACGATGAATAATAAGATTTTTAAAGACCAGCCTAAGAGGTTCGTTAGAAATTTTTGGAGGCTCTCATCATACTCCCTTTTGGTCATGACCTTTCGGGTTACTCCCATAAGTTTTCGGATAATCCAGGAACCGACAATCCAAATAATAATAGCTCCGATAATCCTTATACCGTATTCCGAAGCAAAATTTACTAAACGTTCAAGAATAGAATCAATGTCCATAATATTATAATTTTTTGTTTTTCAACTTAAATAAAAAGCGATCAGGGCAAGAATGGCAGGAACAGACTGAATTATAAAGATTCTGGGCTTCCCTGTAGAATATGACCCATATATTCCGGCGATGGTCACACAACACAAAGAAAAAATTAATAAAATTTCAAAATTCCCAATTAATCCAACTAATATTCCGGCTGCAAGAAAGCCGTTATAAAGGCCCTGATTGGCAGCCAGAACCTTTGTGCTTTCAGCATGTTCTTTTGATGGTAAACCAAATGTTTTAATGCCTTTTGGTGTGGTCCATAAGAACATTTCCAAAACCAGAAAATAAAGATGCAACAAGGCAACCAAACCTGCTAATACCTGCGCTAGAATAATCATTTTTCAATAAGTTTCAGGGCTTCTTCAATCGTTTTGACCGGAAGCTTACAAGCCTTATTAACACATACATATATATAGGTTTCTCCTTCAACATACCTGTTTTTAAGCAAGGGCAAATCGTCTTCTTCTTTGCTTCCAATGAACAATATATTAGGCAGGTAGGTTCTGCTTAGCTCATTGTGAAGTCCTTGCACATTTTGACCAACAATAGCCACCTCATAATAATTCTGGGTATAATTGATCATAAGATCCAGCCAATTAGAGAAAGCAGATGGATATTGAGCTATTTCCGGAAGCATATTGTTGAGCATCTGGGTAGCCGTATTCTGATATTGCTCATTGTCAAAATAATGAGATAGTTCGAAAAGGCATTTGGCCAGAATAGAATTACTAGCCGGAATAACATTATCGCGATATTCGATATTTCTTGTTACCAGGGCCGCATCCTCATCAGAGGTAAAATAAAACATCTGACTGGTATCATCATAGAAGTGATCAAAAGTATAATTGAGCAAATTTCTGGATGTGTTTAACCATTTTTTATCCAAGGTTATGCGATAGAGTCCGAGAAAGGCGTCAATCGTAGTGGCATAATCTTCCAGATATCCATTTATGGTGCTTTTGTCGTCTTTAAAACTATGGTTTAATCCGCCATCAGGCCGCATTTGCCTGCTGTAAATAAAGTTGGCATTTTTAATAGCTATTTCCAGGTATTCCTTATTTCCAAATACCCTGTATGCATCGATATAACCTTTGAGCATCAGGGCATTCCAGGACGTCAGGACTTTATCATCTAAACGCGGTCGATTTCTTTTCTCGCGTATGTCCAGTAATTTCGATTTCCAGGATTTGATCCTTGCGGTCAGCTGGTCTTTGTTCAATTCATATTTTCTTCTGAAATGAGCATTGTTCTCATCTCTGATCAAGACATAGTTCCCCTTTTCCCAGTAGCCGAGATCATTAATATTGTAATATTCAGAAAAGAAATCATAATCATCCCCAAGAATAGATTGTAACTCTTCCTTTGTCCAGACATAATAGGCTCCTTCTTCCAGTTCGCCCTCAGTATTATTGCTGTCGGCGTCGAGGGAAGAATAAAAGGCTCCGTTGGAATCGGTTAATTCACGTTGTACAAATTCGAGTGTTTCATGAACCACTTGTTCATAAAGATTGTTGTTGGATACTTGCGAGGCATTGGAGTATAATGAAACCATCTGGGCATTGTCATACAGCATTTTTTCAAAATGTGGAACATGCCATTTTTTATCTACGGAATAACGCGAGAAACCACCGCCTATCTGATCATATACACCACCATAAGCCATCTTGGTCAGAGTGAGATCAACCTGCTCCATAAGTTCCAGGTCATCGGTCTGATGAGCCATTCTCATAAAAAACTGCCAGTTAGTAGGCATCATGAATTTTGGTGCTCTTTTCATTCCACCCCAATTCTTGTCGAAATCTTCAGACCAGTCATCCACAATATCAGTGAGAAAACTGGGTTCGAATTCCGGCTTATTAGGATTGAGATTAACAACATCAATCCCCTTTATCCCTTGCTCGAGTTGTGTGGCATAATCAACCAGTCGTTGCGGTGAATCTGTATATGCCTTCTGGATTTGTTCAAGTGATCGCATCCACTGTTCTTTTCTGAAATAGGTGCCGCCCCATACAGGTCGGCCATCTGGCAAAGCGATTACATTAAGAGGCCATCCGCCATGGCCGGTCATTAACTGAACTGCATTCATATAAACCTGGTCTACATCCGGGCGCTCCTCTCTGTCAACCTTGATATTTACAAAATTGTCATTCATGATCTGAGCAACTAATGTGTCCTCAAAACTTTCTCTCTCCATAACATGGCACCAGTGGCAGGAAGCATAGCCAATACTGATCAGTATAAGCTTATTTGATGCTTCGGCTTCAGCCAGTGATTTTTCATTCCAGGGTTTCCAATTAACGGGGTTGTGGGCATGCTGAAGGAGATACGGACTGGTTTCATTTATCAGTTCGTTTGTGAATTCGTGATTCATAGGATCGCTGTTTTGACTTTTGCAGCCAATCACTAAGGTGAAGATCAGGACAATATGTGCGATTGGCTTTCTGAACATGAAATTCAAAATTACGAAAATGAGACATAAAAAAAGCGCTTATCTTTAATATTGACAGGCGCTTAATGAAATTCGTGAGTAATGAAATTATCTTATTTCAAAAGTGATTTTTACATTAACTCTGAACTCTTCAACTTCGCCGTCTTTTACAACAGCGCTTTGTTCCTGAACATAGACAGAACGAATATTCTTAACGGTCTTTGATGCATTCACAACCGCCTTTTTTGTAGCATCTTCCCAACTTTTTTCTGAATTTGAGAGGACTTCTATAACTTTTAGTATTGCCATAGTTATAATGTTTAAAAGGTTAATAATCTTTGAAGTACAAAGATATAAATAAGAAAGCACTTAACCATTTATAGCTTCAACCGATTCTACTTGTCCATTGAGCATTTGTTTAAGCATATTTTCGATTCCGTTCTTCAGTGTGAAAGTAGATGAAGGACATCCGCTGCATGCTCCCTGCAATATAACTTTTACATTTTTCGTATCCGGGTCATAAGAATCGAATTGAATATGACCGCCATCGCTGGCAACAGCTGGTTTTATGTATTCGTCAAGGATATGAACTATAGCTTTAGAAGTATCATCTAATTCTTCAAAACGTTCAACCTTGTTCTTGTTATCAGCTTTGCTTTCCAACTGGGCATCCTCAGATAAAACCGGGTTGCCTTCTTCGAGAAAGGTTCTGATAAATTCTCTGAGTTCCATCGTGATCTCATCCCATTCTGCTATGTCGAACTTAGTGACTGACACATAATTCTCATCTATGAAAACACTTTTCACAAATGGAAAATGAAATAATCTGGTGGCAAGGGGAGAGGCTTTGGCCTCATCAATACTTGCAAATTCAACAAGGTGTTGAACCAGTGGTTTATTGGCCACAAATTTTAATACGGCAGGGTTCGGTGTGCTTTCCGAATATACAGTTACAGGAACGCGCTTAGATTGTACCTCAGTAACAACAGCACCGCCATTGTTCAAAAAGGTCGTCAGGTGTTGTGAAACATCGTCTTGAACATCCTCCCATTCTACAATGTCAAATCGCTCAACGGCGATAAAATTGCCGCTAATGTAGACCGTTTTTACAAAAGGAAGATGAAACAGTTGTTGAGCCAATGGCGAATTGGCTGCCTCATCAATATTAGCAAACTCATAACTTTTATGTTCTGTAATGAACTCGCTTGTCTCAAACTTGATGATCTTTGAGTTTGAGGTGGGTTTTATGGTAATCGTGATTTTTGACATAACATCTAATTTTTGCAAAAATACGAAAAGAAATTACGGTTAAATCATATATTTGAGTCTATTGATCCCTCATAATTGTGAGAAAAATACTACTTTTATCAGCTCTCATTCTCAGCATTACGCATGCTTTTTCTCAAAATGTTGCTGTTGATGTATCAACCTATACAGTTGAAGAGTTGGTTACAGATGTTCTTATTGACAGTCCCTGTGCCGATATATCAAATATAACCTGGTCAACCGGTTCCGATTTTGGTGAACAGAATGGAATTGGATTTTTCAGCGAACCGAGTGGACTATTTCCATTCAATGAAGGCCTGTTAATGGCTTCAAGCAGTGCAACAAGCGTTGCCGGGCCAAATACCGGTCTTAATGATTTGAGTGAAGGATCAATGTTTGGGTGGCCGGGAGATCTGGATTTAACTACAACAGCTCAAACAGCTCTTTCCGATCCTACCATAGACACCTTTAACGCCACCATAATTGAATTCGATTTTGTTCCTATTTCAACGGATATTAGTTTTCGTTTCTTAATGGCTTCTGAAGAATATGGCACCCCGGCTTTCGAGTGCACCTATTCCGATATATTTGCATTCTATTTAACCGATGAAGCGGGGAACACGACTAATTTAGCGGTGCTGCCCGATGGAACAACCCCGGTTCTGGTGACAACCGTGCACCCGGATAATGGTGCTTGTCCGCCGGGATCACCAACTTTTTACCCACAGTATTTTTCTCAATATACGGCAATTGGCGGACCACCCATCAGGCACAATGGATATACACGTTCGTTTACTGCGTTTTCAAATGTGAATCCCGGAGAAACCTATCATATCAAACTGGCTATTGCAGATGCACGCGACTCGATTTATGATTCTGCTGTTTTTTTAGAAGCTGGTAGTTTTAACCTGGGGCTGGATTTAGGAAACGACATATTGGTTACCTCTGGTAATGCTGAATGTGATGGTGATTCGGTCACCCTGAATACGGGTTCACCTTCAGCTACTCATTCATGGTATAAAGATGGAGTATTGTTGCCCGAAATGGGTTCAACTCTTGAAGTGTCTGAACCAGGAGAATATAGTGTTGAAGTGGTTTTTTCAGCAGCATGCCAGACATCCGATTCCATCATAATTGAATTCGTTACCAATCCAGTTGCCAATCCTGCACCGGATCTGGTTAAATGCGATGGAATCTTTGATCTTACCCTTAATGACGATGATATTCTAGGGGTTCAGAATGCTGCAGATTACACGATCACTTATCATGAATCTGATGCTGATGCCCTTGCGGGTATCAATGCATTGGTAAGTCCGTATTTGAATATTTCTAACCCTCAGACCATTCATGCCCGAATTGAAAGCGTTAATAATTCTAATTGTTTTGACATTACCTCATTTGATATTATAGTTGATGATCTGACCTTTTCAACAGCTGTTGATGATATGATCGCCTGTGATCCTGATAATGACGGCTTTGTTCAGTTTAACCTGACCGACCAGGATAACGCCTTGGCAGCAAGCGCAGGATATGCGTTGGCTGACGTGACCCTTACTTATCATGAAACCCAGGCCGATGCCGATACAGGAATAAACCCGCTATCCAGTCCCTATACCAATTTATCCAGTCCTCAGGCCATATTTGCCAGAGTAGTAGATAACGCAAGTCCAACTTGCTTTGGAACCATCACATTCGATCTGATCGTTAACACCACTCCTGAGGTTTTAAATCTTACCCTGGAACAATGTGATGAAGATGGAACTCCCGATGGCCTGACCGAGTACAATCTTAACCAGGTTATTCCAGACATACTGGTTGGTGGGGACCCTACCGGATTGAGTTTTTCATTTCATTTAAGCCAGTCTGATGCCCTTACTTCAATCAATTCACAAACACCTTCTCCTTTTGTTAATACAATAAATCCCCAAATCATTTATGTAAGGGTAGAAAATGATAATAGTGGTTGTTTTGCAATTGCCGAAGTGACCTTAGATGTGACTGCCACCGACGTAGGAGATGTGAGCCTGGAAGCCTGTGAAGACAACTATGACGGATTTGTTCAGTTCACCCTAAGCGATGCCGATTCGGTCATACTGGCATCACTTCCACCAGGATTAACAGTAGCATATTATGAAACCGCTAACGATGCTCAACTAGAGGTTAATCAATTGCCAAATTTGTATACCAATACTATACCCTGGGTTCAAACCGTTTATATACGAGTGGAAGATGCAAATAATTGCTATGGCATTGCTAATATGGACCTGATTGTAAATCCTTTACCTGATAATAACACGGTGGCCAACCAGTCATTTTGTAGTGATACTCCCGGAGTTGGAAGTATTGATCTTTCCGTGTTCGATGCAGAAGTTATAGGCACTCAGAATCCGGCGGATCTTTTAATCAGCTACCATGAGTCACTTTCAGATGCCCAGGCAGGGATGAATGCCCTGGTAAGTCCATATACAAACATTTCAGATCCACAAACAATATATGTTCGGGTTGAGAATATTATCACGGGTTGTTCAATGGCCCTTATAAGTTTTGATATCTCTATAAATCCAAATCCTAATCTTATAGATCCAACACCATTGGAAGTTTGCGATGATAATATTATCGACGGAATAACAAGTATTGATTTAAGCTTTAAAAATACAGAGATCACCGCTTCGAATCCGTCCTATTCGGTGAGTTATTACCTGACGCAGGCGGATGCGGATTCAGGCATTAATCCTTTACCGATCCCCTATACCAATGTGAGCAATCCGCAGACGATCTATGCTCGTGGTGAAGATATTAACACGGGTTGTTATGCTACGGTATCCCTGGATTTAATTGTAGAGCAGGCTCCTGTGGCGAACGTACCTCCACCTTTGGAGTTTTGTGATCCGGATGCAG
>JABDPU010000283.1 GCA_013042625.1 Flavobacteriaceae bacterium
GTTCGGCATTTAAAAATAAAGGTGTTCAGTTCTTACTCGATGCAGTTTGTCGTTATCTTCCTTCTCCGGTAGATAAGGAGGCGATCATTGGAACCGATCCTGATACAGAAAATGAAGTTTCACGTAAACCGGATGTCTCTGAGCCGTTTTCAGCCCTGGCATTCAAGATCGCTACAGACCCCTTTGTTGGTCGACTGGCATTCTTCCGTGTTTATTCAGGAAAACTGGATGCTGGATCTTACGTTCTGAACAATCGTTCAGGTAAGAAAGAACGCATCTCTCGAATATATCAAATGCACTCTAACAAACAGGAAGCTATTCCAGCCATTGAAGCCGGGGATATCGGAGCGGCTGTTGGATTTAAAGATATCAAAACAGGAGATACACTCACTGACGAGAAAAATCCTATCGTTCTGGAATCTATGGATTTTCCAGATCCGGTAATCGGTATCGCTGTTGAGCCAAAAACAAAGGCAGATATCGATAAACTGGGTATGTCATTGGCTAAGCTGGCTGAAGAAGATCCGACCTTTACGGTCCGGACTGATGAAGCCTCGGGACAAACCATTATCTCCGGAATGGGTGAGCTACACCTTGATATTATCGTTGATCGTTTACGTCGCGAGTTCAAGGTTGAAGTGAACCAGGGTCAGCCACAGGTTGAGTACAAGGAAGCGATTACTTCCAGTGCCGATCACCGTGAGGTTTATAAGAAACAGTCTGGTGGTAGAGGTAAATTTGCCGACATCGTGTTTACTATGGAACCTGCTGAAGAAGGATTCCAGGGTCTTGAATTTGTTTCTGAGATCAAAGGTGGTAATATTCCTAAGGAATTTGTCCCATCTGTTGAAAAAGGATTCAAACAGGCAATGAAGAACGGACCATTGGCAGGATATGAAATGGATTCGATGAAGATTGTGCTGAAAGATGGATCTTATCACGATGTGGATTCAGACCAGTTATCATTCGAATTGGCAGCCAAAATAGGTTACCGAACGGCGGCTAAAATGGCCAAGGCTGTAATTATGGAACCAATCATGAAGCTTGAAGTGCTTACGCCTGAAGAAAACATGGGTGATATTGTTGGTGACTTGAACCGAAGACGTGGCCAGGTTAATGACATGAGCGACAGAGCCGGCTCTAAAGTAGTACGTGCAAATGTGCCGCTTTCTGAAATGTTTGGTTATGTGACAGCATTGAGGACTTTATCCTCCGGTCGTGCAACTTCAACAATGGAGTTTTCACATTACGCAGAATGCCCGTCAAGCATCGCTGAAGAAGTTATTAAATCGGCTACCGGAGCGGTCGAAGTTTAAAACATTAGAACATGAGTCAGAAGATCAGAATAAAATTAAAATCATACGATCACAACCTGGTTGATAAATCAGCTGATAAAATCGTAAAAACGGTAAAGAGTACCGGAGCTGTTGTTACTGGACCAATTCCATTACCAACGCATAAGAAAATCTTTACGGTTTTGCGTTCACCTCACGTGAACAAAAAATCAAGAGAGCAGTTTCAACTGAGCTCTTATAAGCGATTGCTGGATATATACAGCTCTTCATCAAAGACAATCGATGCCTTGATGAAACTGGAATTACCAAGTGGTGTTGAAGTAGAGATCAAGGTTTAATGAAACTCAATTTTCAATGTTGAAAATTGATAGTTGAACAAACACTGAGCGAAGTCGAAGTGTCTTAAAGTAGAGATACTTTATCAAGGTCAGAAGAAACATGTCCTGAGCTGCGGGCGAAGGAAAAACGGGAAAAATACAGTTCAGGGTTGAAAGGTATTTGACCCTGAATTTTTTTAAATAATTAATATTAAAATAATATGTCTGGGTTAATTGGAAAAAAAATCGGAATGACCAGCATCTTTGATGAGAACGGGAAGAATATTCCCTGTACTGTCATCCAGGCTGGTCCCTGTATTGTAACCCAAGTCAGAACCGAAGAAACAGATGGCTATCGTGCTGTCCAACTGGGTTTCGATGACAAGGCAGATAAGAGTGCGACCAAGGCCGAACAAGGCCATGCCAAGAAGGCGGGTACATCTGTGAAGCGCAAAGTTGTTGAATTCAAAGGTTTTGATGAGGAGTTAAATTTAGGCGATACCGTAACGGTAGAGCATTTTGTTGAAGGAGAATTCGTTGACGTTTCTGGTACTTCGAAAGGAAAAGGCTTTCAAGGTGTGGTGAAACGACATGGATTTGCCGGAGTTGGCCAGGCCACTCACGGTCAGCACAACAGATTAAGAGCGCCAGGATCAATTGGTGCTGCCTCATACCCGGCTCGCGTATTCAAAGGAATGCGAATGGCTGGACAAATGGGTGACGAAACGGTCAAAGTTCAAAATTTAAGAGTTCTTAAAGTCGTTCCTGAAAAGAATGTATTGGTGGTTAAGGGTGCAGTCCCTGGTCATAAGAACGCTTATGTAATTATTGAGAAGTAATGAAGGTAGCTGTACTAGATATCAAAGGAAAGGACACCGGGCGAAAAGTAGATTTGTCTAAAGAGGTGTTCGCTATTGAACCGAATGAGCATGCTGTTTATCTTGATGTGAAACAATACCTGGCGAATCAAAGACAGGGAACTCACAAAGCCAAGGAGCGTGCCGACATAACCGGAAGTACCAGGAAGATCAAAAAGCAGAAAGGTACTGGAACGGCAAGAGCCGGAAGCATAAAATCTGGAATATTCAGAGGTGGTGGACGTATATTCGGACCACGACCAAGAAACTACGGTTTTAAGCTAAATAAAAATGTTAAGCGCCTGGCACGTCGTTCGGCCTTATCTATCAAGGCAAATGACAAGGCCATAACCATTCTTGAAGACTTCAATTTTGAAGCTCCGAAGACCAAGGATTTTACAGCTATTCTCAAGGCATTAGACCTAGAGAATAAAAAGTCTTTGTTCGTCTTGAATGAGGCTAATAATAATGTATATTTGTCCTCGCGTAATTTGAAAGGATCGGAAGTTGTAACAAGTTCAGAATTAAGTACTTACAATATAATGAACGCTAACCGGATTATCCTTACAGAAGGTGCAATTGAAGGAATTGAATCGAATTTGAGTAAATAAGAACATCATGAGTATCTTGATTAAACCCATCATCACAGAAAAAGCTACGCTGGATAGCGAGTTAAAAAACTGTTATAGTTTTTACGTGAATACACAGGCAAACAAGATTGAAATCAAGAAAGCTGTGGAAGACACTTATGGCGTTTCTGTTGACAAAGTTCGAACAATGAATGTCCGTCCAGATAGAAGAACCCGATTTACAAAAACGGGAGTTCAACGTGGTAAAACAAATGCCCAGAAAAAGGCAATTGTACAACTGGCGGAAGGTGAAACTATAGATTTATACGCTAATCTCTAATTAGACGATTATGTCAGTAAGAAAGTTAAAACCAATTACACCGGGGCAGCGATTTAGAGTCGTTAATGGGTATGACGCCATTACGACTGATAAGCCGGAGAAAAGTTTATTAGCTCCGAAAAAAAGGTCTGGTGGTAGAAACGGTCAGGGAAAAATGACTATGCGCTACAAAGGTGGTGGTCATAAAAGACGATATCGAATCATCGATTTCAAACGAAATAAACATGGAATTCCTGCGGAGGTTAAGTCCATTGAATATGATCCAAACCGATCCGCATTCATCGCACTGGTTAATTACCAGGATGGTGAGAAGCGCTATGTTATTGCGCAGAATGGGTTGAAAGTTGGTCAGACCATTGTTTCGGGGGAAAAAGTAGCTCCTGAAATTGGAAATACAATGGAATTGTCGAGCATTCCCCTGGGATCGATTATCTCTTGTATTGAGCTTAGGCCTGGTCAGGGTGCTGTTATGGCACGAAGTGCCGGTGCTTTTGCACAGTTGATGGCACGGGATGGTAAGTTTGCAACGGTCAAGTTGCCTTCAGGTGAGACCAGGTTAGTTCTTACCAAGTGTTTGGCTACAATTGGTGCGGTTTCAAATTCAGATCATCAGTTGCTTGTTTCAGGTAAAGCCGGAAGAAGCAGATGGTTAGGAAGACGTCCAAGAACAAGACCAGTTGTGATGAACCCTGTTGATCACCCAATGGGTGGTGGAGAAGGCCGTGCGTCTGGTGGACATCCAAGATCAAGAAAAGGTATTCCTGCTAAAGGTTACCGTACACGATCTAAATCGAAAGCAAGTAACAAGTATATAATAGAACGTAGAAAGAAATAATATCATGGCAAGATCTTTAAAAAAAGGACCTTACGTTCATCATAAGTTAGAGAAAAAAGTGGCTGCTAACGTAGAGGCTAATAAAAAAACGGTAATCAAGACCTGGTCACGCGCAAGTATGATCACTCCGGATTTCGTTGGTCAAACCATAGCAGTTCATAACGGCCGTCAGTTTGTACCGGTATATATTACCGAGAACATGGTAGGTCACAAACTAGGAGAATTTTCACCAACGCGATCGTTCAGAGGTCATGCTGGTGCTAAGAATAAAGGTAAAAAGTAATAGGCTATGGGAAGTCGAAAAAAGCAAATGGCGGATGCCTTAAAGGAAAGCAAGAAGCAAATGGCTTTTGCCAAGTTGAACAATTGCCCGACCTCACCGAGGAAGATGCGTCTGGTTGCTGATCTCGTAAGAGGGAAGCAGGTTGACCAGGCATTGAACATTTTGCGATTCAGCCAGAAAGAAGCATCTAATCGTTTAGAGAAGCTTTTATTGTCTGCTATTGCAAATTGGCAAGCCAAGAATGAAGATGCTGATATTGAAGATGCCGAACTCTTCATCAAGGAGATCAAAGTAGACAGTGCTTCAATGTTAAAGCGAATCAGACCTGCACCCCAGGGCCGTGCACACCGAATTAGAAAGAGATCCAATCACGTTACCCTGGTGCTTGGACAAAAAAATAATACTGAAAGCAATTAATAAATGGGACAAAAAACAAATCCGATAGGAAATCGCCTCGGAATTATCAGAGGATGGGAATCGAACTGGTATGGTGGCCGCGATTATGGAGATAAGCTTGCTGAGGATGACAAGATCCGGAAGTATATCCATGCGCGTTTGTCAAAAGCCAGTGTCTCACGAGTTATTATTGAGCGTACCTTAAAACTGGTAACCATTACAATTACTACGGCAAGGCCTGGTATTATTATTGGTAAAGGTGGCCAGGAGGTCGATAAGCTTAAAGAGGAGCTAAAGAAGATCACAGGAAAGGAAGTTCAATTGAACATCTATGAGATCAAGCGCCCTGAATTAGATGCGCACCTCGTAGCCTCGAGTGTAGCGCGTCAGATCGAGAACAGGATTTCTTATAAGCGTGCGATTAAAATGGCTATTGCTGCGGCAATGCGAATGAATGCTGAGGGGATTAAAATCCAGATCAGCGGACGTTTGAACGGAGCTGAAATGGCACGTAATGAACACTATAAAGATGGTCGTATCCCATTATCGACTTTCAGAGCAGATATCGATTATGCATTGGTTGAAGCCCATACCACTTATGGTCGTATCGGTATCAAAGTATGGATAATGAAAGGTGAAGTTTACGGTAAGCGCGAGCTTTCCCCATTGGTTGGTTTATCGAAGAAGCAATCAAAAGGAGGGCGAGGCAAACAAATGCGCCGTAGGAAGTAATTATAAAACTGAAGACAGATGTTACAACCGAAAAGAACGAAATATCGTAAGGTTCAAAAAGGCCGCATGAAAGGAAATGCAGGCCGGGGACATCAATTGGCTAACGGAATGTTTGGAATCAAATCATTGGATTCAAAGTTCGTTACTTCCCGACAGATCGAGGCCGCTCGTATTGCAGCAACTCGTTATATGAAGAGGGAAGGACAATTGTGGATAATGATTTTCCCTGATAAACCTATTACTAAAAAGCCTCTTGAGGTGCGTATGGGTAAAGGAAAAGGAAATGTCGAATATTGGGCTGCCGTGGTAAAACCAGGTCGAATGTTATTTGAAGTTGGTGGAGTGCCGCTAGATATAGCAAAAGAGGCCCTTAGATTAGCCGCGCAAAAACTTCCGGTAAAGACAAAATTTGTAATGGCTCGGGATTACGAAGCATATTAGATGGTTATTATGAAACAATCAGAGATAAAAGGATTATCAAATGCTGAACTCCAGGAAAAACTGGGGGAAACAAAAAAGAGTTATGCCGACTTGCGAATGGCTCATGCAATATCACCGCTTGAGAACCCCATTCAACTTCGTACGATGAGACGTACTGTTGCAAAATTGGCTACAGAATTAAATAATAGAGAATTACAATAATTCTATTCCTGCTGAAGATGGAAAAAAGAAATTTAAGAAAAGAACGTATTGGTGTAGTTACCAGCAATAAGATGCAGAAATCTATTGTGGTTTCCGAAGTCAAGAAAGTTAAGCACCCTAAATATGGAAAGTTCGTTTTAAAAACGAAGAAATATGTTGCGCATGATGAACAGAATGACTGCAACGAAGGGGATACTGTCAAGATTATGGAGACCAGACCTTTGAGTAAATCAAAGTGCTGGAGACTAGTAGAAATTATTGAAAGAGCTAAGTAATTATGGTACAGCAAGAATCAAGATTAAAGGTAGCAGACAATACGGGAGCTAAAGAAGTATTGACCATTCGTGTACTTGGTGGAACCAAGCGTCGATATGCTTCTGTTGGAGATAAAATTGTTGTGACCGTAAAGGATGCAACACCAAACGGAACCATTAAAAAGGGTGCCGTATCAACAGCAGTTGTAGTAAGGACCGTTAAGGAAGTTAGGCGTCCCGATGGATCATATATCCGTTTCGATGATAATGCATGTGTGCTTCTGAATCCTCAGGGTGAAATGAGAGGAACGCGAGTATTCGGACCGGTTGCACGTGAGTTACGGGACAAACAATTTATGAAAATAGTATCGCTGGCACCTGAAGTGCTATAAAAGGAATACAAGATGAAAAAGATCAGAATTAAGGCAGGAGATACCGTAAAGGTAATAGCAGGAGACCATAGAGGTGCCGAAGGCCGTGTTATGCAGGTTCTGCGTGACGAAAATAAAGCCATTATTGAAGGCATTAATATGATCAAAAAGCATATGAAACCCAGCGCTCAAAATCCTCAGGGAGGAATTATTGAGAAAGAAGCACCTATTCATGTTTCCAATTTGTCATTGCTCACCGCTAAAGGTGAAACCACCCGGGTTGGTGTGCGAATGGAAGATGGTAAAAAGGTGAGATACGCTAAGAAATCGAACGAAGTAATTTAATCGACATGTCATACGTACCAAGATTAAAGCAGGAATATAAAGAGAAGGTTATCCAGGCCCTAACAGAAGAGTTTGGATACAAAAATGTCATGATGGTCCCTAAACTCAAGAAAATTGTTATTTCTAGGGGAGTAGGTGATGCGGTGGCAGATAAGAAATTAATCGATCACGCTTTAGATGAGCTATCCATGATCGCAGGTCAGAAAGCAGTTTC
The DNA here is from genome assembly GCA_013042625.1 of Flavobacteriaceae bacterium. Lineage (GTDB taxonomy): Bacteria > Bacteroidota > Bacteroidia > Flavobacteriales > Flavobacteriaceae > SHLJ01. Next base: position 7,451 of record JABDPU010000283.1, read on the forward strand.
TACAATTTCTAAAAAGGATGTGGCTGCATTTAAATTGCGTCGCGGTATGCCAATCGGAGCCAAGGTTACGCTTAGAGGAGAGCGTATGTACGAATTTCTCGACAGACTGGTAACTACAGCCTTGCCACGAGTTAGAGATTTTGGTGGAATCAAGGCGAATGGATTTGACGGACGAGGAAACTATAACCTCGGAATTATAGAGCAAATCATTTTCCCTGAGATCAATATCGATAAAGTAAATAAAATTGCCGGAATGGATATTACATTTGTGACTTCGGCAAATACAGATAAGGAAGCGAAGTCCTTATTAACAGAATTGGGACTACCCTTTAAACGTAATTAATTATGGCGAAAGAATCAATGAAAGCACGTGAAGTGAAACGTGCGAAAACCGTTGCAAAGTATGCGGCCAAAAGAAAAGCCTTGAAAGAGGCCGGAGATTACGAGGCATTGCAAAAATTGCCAAGAAATGCATCTCCTATTCGCATGCACAACCGTTGCAAGCTTACAGGCCGTCCGAAAGGATATATGCGCCAGTTCGGAATTTCTCGTGTTATGTTCCGGGAGATGGCGAACAAAGGATTGATTCCTGGTGTGAAAAAAGCAAGTTGGTAAAATTATAAATTGGTTTCAGGTTCGATTGTGATAATCATAATCGAAAACCGTTACCGCAAACAGATAAATTATGTATACAGATCCTGTATCGGATTATTTAACTCGGATTAGAAATGCCGTAATGGCCGGCCACAGAGTGGTTGAGATACCAGCATCCAATCTGAAAAAAGAAATTACCAAAATATTGTTCGACCAGGGCTATGTTTTGAGTTATAAGTTTGATGATGATTCAACGGTTCAGGGTACGATTAAAATCGCCTTGAAATATACCGAGGGTACTAAAGAACCGGTTATCAAAAAGATCCAGAGAATCAGTAAGCCCGGATTGCGTAAATATTCGCACTCTAAGGATTTACCGCGTATTCTGAATGGATTGGGCATTGCAATCGTATCGACATCACATGGTGTAATGACGGCGAAACAAGCGCAGAAAGAGAATGTTGGTGGCGAAGTATTATGCCTTGTTTACTAATTGAAAAAGACTTTAAATCATGTCAAGAATAGGAAATAATCCCGTTTCAATCCCAGAAGGTGTAACCGTTGAGGTTAATGACAACCTGCTTACTGTAAAAGGTAAACTTGGAGAGTTAAAACAGGAATTTGAAGGCGTTTCTTTTGAAATCGAAGATGGCGTAATCAGTGTTTCAAGGGATTCTGAAAGTAAGGACCATAAATCACGCCATGGGCTTTATCGCTCATTGCTCAATAATATGGTTGAAGGTGTTTCCAAAGGTTTCACCAAGGAATTAGAATTGATAGGTGTTGGTTACAGGGCTTCTAATCAGGGACAAAGATTGGACCTGGCCTTAGGATTTTCTCATAATATTGTTTTGAATATTGCTCCTGAGGTGAAAGTCGAAACCATTTCTGAAAAAGGAAAGAATCCAATTATAAAACTGACATCGCACGACAAACAGTTGGTCGGTCAGGTAGCAGCTAAAATACGATCATTCAGAAAGCCTGAACCATATAAAGGTAAAGGAATCAAGTTCGTAGGAGAACAAATAAGAAGAAAAGCAGGTAAATCAGCTTAATAGTTAGAGTCATGGCATTAACAAAAAGCGAAAGAAGAAAGCGAATTAGAAGCAGAATACGTAAGGTGGTTTCAGGAAATGAAACCCGCCCAAGACTATCTGTTTTCCGAAGTAATAAAGAAATATATGCCCAGATTGTTGATGATGTCAATGGGAAAACCATCTGTTCCGCCTCATCGCGTGACAAAGGCATCAAATCGGCAAAAGGGAATAAATCCGATATAGCAGCATTGGTAGGAAAGGCTATTGGTGAAAAGGCTGTTAAAGCCGGAGTCGAAAGCATTTCTTTTGATAGAGGAGGCTATTTATATCATGGACGAGTAAAATCACTTGCCGATGGCGCAAGGGAAGCAGGATTAAAATTCTAAGACATTATGTATCAAAAATATAAAAACGCAGAATTTGTTAAACCAAGTGGCTTAGAGCTTAAGGACCGTTTGGTAGGAGTTCAACGTGTTACCAAGGTAACCAAGGGTGGACGTGCATTCGGATTTTCAGCAATTGTTGTTGTTGGTGATGAAAATGGTGTTGTAGGCCATGGTCTTGGTAAATCGAAGGATGTTGCCAGTGCTATAGCCAAAGCAGTTGAAGATGCCAAGAAAAACCTTGTTAGGATCCCTTTAGTTAAAGGAACCCTTCCGCATGCTCAAAAAGGCAAGTATGGCGGTGCACGTGTCAATATCATTCCTGCCGCTCCCGGTACCGGTGTCATTGCCGGAGGAGCTGTAAGAACAGTACTGGAAGCAGTTGGTGTACATGATGTCCTTTCTAAATCACAAGGGTCTTCAAATCCTCATAATGCCGTGAAAGCGACTTTTGATGCGCTGTTGCAACTTCGTGATGCGAAGATGATTGCACGCGACCGTGGGATAACCCTTGATAAAGTATTTAACGGTTAATTTTAGTTAGTGATGGCAAAGATCAGGGTAACCAAAAAGAGAAGTGCGATCAACAGGTCGCAAAACCAAAAGCGTACATTAATCGCTCTTGGACTGAAGCGCATCGGACAAACCGTTGAGCACAATGCCACACCAAACATTCTTGGTATGGTGGAAAAAGTAAAACATTTAGTTTCTGTAGAGGAAACAAAATAATTTGAATGGCAATGGATTTAAGCAATTTAAAGCCTGCAAAAGGTTCAGTAAATAAGAACAGCAAACGCGTCGGAAGAGGCCAGGGATCTGGAAAAGGCGGTACAGCTACCCGAGGACATAAGGGAGCAAAGTCCCGTTCAGGTTATTCCAGAAAAATTGGTTTTGAAGGTGGACAAATGCCACTGCAAAGACGTGTGCCGAAGTTCGGATTTACCAATATCAACAGGAAAGAGTACCAGGGAATCAATCTGGACACCATCCAGGAATTGGTAGACAATAAAAAGATAAAAGGATCATTGGATTTTGATCAGATCGTTGCCCTGCGACTAGCGCGCAAGAACGAATTGGTGAAGATACTTGGACGTGGTGAATTGAAAGCCAAGGTTAAAATCAGTGCACATAAATTCACAGCTTCAGCTAAGGCCGCTATCGAAGCAGCCGGAGGTGAAGCCATCACTCTTTAATCAGACCTGAAACGATGAAAATTATAGAAACTTTAAAAAGCATTTGGAAAATTACCGAGCTGAAGGACAGGATTATCCTGACCCTTGGGTTGCTATTGGTTTATCGTTTTGGTGCCCAAATCACTTTACCGGGAATCGACCCAACTCAATTGACCGAATTAGCTGGTAATTTTGAAGGTGGTGGAATTGGAGCCATCCTTAATATGTTTACTGGTGGAGCCCTGGCAAAGGCCTCTGTTTTTGCACTGGGTATTATGCCTTATATATCGGCGTCGATTGTGGTACAATTGATGGGAATTGCCATTCCATACTTGCAGAAGTTGCAGAAAGAAGGGGCAAGCGGACAAAAGAAAATCACACAGATCACTCGTTGGTTGACCATCGCGATCTGTTTGGTGCAGTCTCCTGCTTACCTTGGTAGTCTTGGTACACTAGGCGTTCCTGACTCAGCATTCTTGCTGGTTCAGCAAGGCAGCGGTACGGCATTCTATTTCAGTTCAGTGATCTTATTAGTAACCGGATGTATCTTTGCGATGTGGTTGGGTGAGAAGATTACTGACCGAGGGATTGGGAATGGTATTTCACTCCTGATTATGGTTGGAATTATTGCTACTCTGCCTCAATCGTTCCTTCAGGAATATGTGGCAAGAGTAACTGAATCAAACGGTGGACTGATCATGATCCTAATCGAACTGGTCATTTGGATGGTGATAATCCTGGCATGTGTCATGCTGGTGAAAGCTGTTCGAAAGGTGGCTGTGCAGTACGCGCGCCGGACCGCCGCGGGAGGATATGAAAAAAATGTTTTTGGTGCACGACAGTTTATCCCATTAAAATTAAATGCATCTGGTGTGATGCCTATCATATTTGCACAGGCGATTATGTTCGTTCCTGGCTTGATAGGTGGAACAGATATGCTAAAGGATACCGGAGTTGGCCAGTTTTTACAGGCTGAGTTCGGTGGAAATATTTTCGGTTTTTGGTATAACCTGGTGTTCGCTATCCTGGTTATAGTATTTACATATTTCTATACGGCAATTACAGTTCCAACGAATAAGATTGCCGATGACCTGAAACGAAGCGGAGGGTTTATTCCTGGGATCAGACCGGGAACCGAAACATCTGAATATCTCGACAGGATCATGTCGCAGATCACTCTTCCGGGATCTATTTTCCTGGCCTTGATCGCGATCTTTCCTGCATTCATCGTGAAACTGATAAATGTACAGCAAAACTGGGCAATCTTCTTTGGCGGAACATCCTTACTGATTATGGTAGGTGTTGCCATTGATACGATGCAACAGGTGAATTCATATTTATTAAATAAACATTACGACGGTTTGATGAAAACCGGGAAGAATAGAAAATCAGTAGCTTAATAGTATGGCAAAACAACCGGCAATAGAGCAAGATGGAACAATTATCGAAGCATTATCAAATGCGATGTTTCGAGTAGAATTGGAGAACGGCCACATTGTGACGGCCCATATCTCGGGAAAAATGCGAATGCATTACATTAAACTTTTGCCAGGCGATAAGGTTAAATTGGAAATGAGTCCATATGATTTATCCAAAGCGCGTATTACTTATAGATATTGATAGATAAAGTATTAAAAACGAACTGATGAAAACGAGAGCATCAATAAAGAAAAGAAGTGCAGATTGTAAGATCGTGCGCAGAAATGGAAGACTTTATGTCATTAACAAAAAGAATCCTAGATTCAAACAAAGACAAGGATAATTATGGCTAGAATAGCAGGTGTTGACATACCAAATCACAAAAGAGGCGTTATTGCATTGACTTACATCTATGGTGTAGGAAAAAGCCGAGCCAAAGAAGTTTTAGCGACTGCCAAAGTAAGTGAGGATGCCAAGGTATCAGATTGGACTGATGACGAGATCAGTAAGATTCGTGCTGCCGTTGGTGACTATACCATTGAAGGTGAGTTGCGTTCGGAAACACAATTGAACATCAAGCGATTGATGGACATTGGTTGTTACAGAGGTGTTCGTCATAGAACCGGACTTCCATTACGCGGTCAGAAGACCAAGAACAATTCAAGAACACGTAAAGGAAGACGTAAAACTGTTGCTAACAAAAAGAAAGTCACTAAATAGTAAAAATTAGTATGGCAAAGTCGAGTTCAAAAAAACGTAAAGTTATTGTTGAATCAGTTGGGGAAGCTCATATTACTGCTTCATTCAATAATATTATCATATCACTTACCAATAAAAAAGGCGATGTGATTTCATGGTCATCTGCTGGCAAGATGGGCTTCAGGGGTTCTAAAAAGAACACCCCTTATGCTGCTCAAATGGCTGCAGAAGATGCCTTAAATGTAGCGAAGGAAGCTGGCCTTAGAAAAGTCAAGGTTTATGTAAAAGGCCCCGGAAATGGACGTGAATCTGCGATTCGCTCTCTTCACAACGGAGGAATTGAGGTTACCGAAATTATCGATGTTACACCACTTCCACACAACGGCTGCAGACCACCAAAACGTAGAAGAGTTTAATAAATAAGTATAATTGGAAGAGCAACGGTTATCGAAGGATTAATAAAAGACCTGAATTCATAACCGCTTCCACAATTTAAATTTAAAATGGCAAGATATACTGGTCCTAAAACAAAAATCGCACGTAAATTTGGCGAGCCCATCTTTGGCGAAGACAAATCGTTCGATAAAAGAAATTACCCTCCCGGACAACACGGGAACAACAGAAGACGTGGTAAGAAATCTGAGTATGCAATCCAATTGATGGAAAAGCAGAAAGCAAAGTATACCTACGGAATCTTAGAGCGTCAATTCAGGAACATGTTTAAAAAGGCAACCTCTTCACAGGGAATTACCGGTGAAGTATTACTCCAGCTTTGTGAGTCCCGCCTGGATAACGTGGTTTTCCGAATGGGAATAGCACCTTCAAGACGTGGTGCTCGTCAATTGGTTTCTCACAGGCACATTACAGTTAACGGTAGTGTGGTAAATATCCCATCATACCAGCTTAAAGCAGGTGATGTAGTTGGAGTACGTGAGAAATCAAAAACTGTTCAGGCTATTCAGGACTCCATATCAGCATCGACTCATGTTTATGAGTGGATCACATGGAATAATGAAACCATGGAAGGAACCTATGTTTCACTTCCGGCAAGGATTCAGATTCCTGAAAACATCAATGAACAGTTCATCGTCGAATTATATTCTAAATAATAACTGATACAAAAATAAATATGGCAATTTTAAATTTTCAGAAGCCCGATAAAGTCATTATGATCGATTCCACGGATTTCGAAGGGAAGTTCGAGTTCAGACCTTTGGAACCGGGATACGGTTTAACCGTTGGAAATGCCTTAAGACGCGTCCTGTTATCGTCTCTTGAAGGATTTGCAATCACATCAGTTAGAATTGAAGGGGTAGAGCATGAATTTTCTACCATCCCGGGTGTTTTGGAAGATGTAACGGAAATGATTCTTAACCTGAAACAAATCAGGCTAAAGCGTCAGATCGATGAGATCGATAACGAATCCGTTTCTATTTCCATTTCAGGGCAAGACCAGATCACGGCAGGAGATTTCCAGAAATTCATTTCCGGATTCCAGATCCTGAACTCTGATCTTGTTATCTGTAACCTTGAGCCTAAGGTGAATATCAATATGGAGATCACCATCGAAAAAGGTCGCGGTTATGTTCCGGCAGAAGAGAATAAAAAATCATCTGCTCCTATTGGAACGATTTTCACTGATTCTATCTATACACCTATTAAAAATGTGAAGTATAGTGTTGAGAATTATCGTGTTGAGCAAAAAACAGATTACGAGAAGCTTGTTTTCGAAATAGTAACTGATGGATCGATAAATCCTCAGGATGCTTTAACCGAAGCCGCTAAGATTCTTATTCACCACTTCATGCTGTTCTCAGATGAACGTATCACGCTTGAAGCCGATGAAATCGCTCAAACCGAAACCTATGATGAAGAATCACTTCATATGCGTCAGTTATTGAAGACCAAACTGGTTGATATGGATCTTTCAGTTCGTGCATTGAACTGTTTGAAGGCTGCAGAGGTAGATACCCTTGGCGACCTGGTTTCATTCAATAAGAACGATCTTATGAAGTTCAGGAACTTCGGAAAGAAATCCTTAACGGAGTTGGAGGAGTTGGTGAGTGTAAAAGGATTGAGCTTTGGAATGGACCTGAGCAAATATAAATTAGATAAAGACTAAACTCATTTTTGAGTAAGAAAATAGTGTATCATGAGACACGGAAAGAAAGTTAATCACTTAGGCAGAAAGAAGGCTCATCGTAAATCGATGTTGGCCAATATGGCATGTTCACTAATTGAGCATAAGCGAATCAATACAACCCTTGCTAAAGCCAAGGCGCTTAAACAATTTGTTGAACCACTTGTGACCAAATCTAAGGAAGACACCACGCATAACCGTCGGATTGTATTCAGCAGATTAAGGCAGAAGGAGGCGGTGACTGAGTTGTTCAGAGATGTTGCAGCAAAAGTTGGTGATCGTCCCGGAGGTTATACCAGGATCATTAGACTGGGGAACCGTTTAGGTGATAATGCCGAAATGGCAATGGTAGAACTGGTAGATTATAACGATACTTACAATCCTAACCAGAAGAAGAAAACAACTCGAAGAAGTCGACGTGGAAGTAAGAAAGTAGCTACGCCACCAGTCGATACTACGGCTTCTAAAGAAGAAGAATAAAGTTTAAGAATAATTTAACGTTATTTGAGAGGTAAATCGGGTTTCTGGTTTACCTTTTTTTTATTCATTTTATTACTTTTGTCATCACTCAAAATTATCATGATGAAACATTTAATATTTTTCCTTGCACTGTTCATTTCAGTTGGTTTAGAAGCTCAAACTAATGACGCATTTGTTCAGAATAATGCAACCGCTTTAAATGTGGCTGCTCAGGGAAATATAAGAAGCCAAGGCTCTTCAGCTTATTTCGTAAATCCTCCAAGGGAGATTGAGGGTTCTGTTCACTTATTTGACAATTGGAACAATAGGGCTGTAATTTACACCGTAGACAACCAGCAATATTTGATGAAAAATATCAATTTGAACCTCCAACGTCATACTTTCGAATCGAAGATTGCACAGGATACCCTGTTTACCTTTAATTTTAATAATATCGATAAGTTCGTTGTGAACAACAAAGTGTACAGGAATTATTACTGGGATGATGATAACAGGGTTTATGAAGTGATTTACGACGGGAAAGACTACCAGGTGATCAAAGGATTTAAGTTAGAGATCATTGAAGGATCAGCTAATCCGATGTTAAACCGTCGCAGCGATAAATATGCTAAAAAGGAAACCTATTATATTCGCAAAGAAGGCAAAATAAAACCCTTCAGACTCTCCAAGGGACGAATTATGAAATTGTTCAAAAGTGATGAGGAAAAGTCTAAGGAATTGCTTCAATTTGTTAGAGAAAATAAACTTTCATTCAAGAAAGAATATGACATAAGAAGACTCCTGGAGTTTTCAGATAGTATTTAATTATTGAGAAGAGCCGTTATCGGCTCTTTTTTTTTAACTAAAATTCAATACCTTTAAAAGGCTAATGAGGTTGAGATGAAGCGATTAAAAATGATTCATTTGGTTTAGTGGCAGATAAATTTCGAAATTGAATAACAAAAATCGAACATTATGAAAAATTTAATTATCGCATTTGCCCTGTTAATGACTGCTACGACTATTGCTCAAGAACAAGAGGATTTTTTTCTTACCTGCATTAGCGGTGATAGTCGGAATAATCTCGGACTAAGGACTGCAGATATGGCAATGGCCATTGAAGGACATCGCACTGCAGTGGGAAAGATTGACGGATTGATGAACGTTGTTGATTTAGCTCCACAGAATTTCAAAACTGCGAATGTAAGCGGATCAACCCTTCTTTACTCAAAATGGGGAAATTCTGGAATGATACGAGTCGCTGGTACTGAGTATAAGGTGAAGAATATCAATTATGATATTCAACGTGGTCAATTTTTGACTAAACTGAATGATGGCAGGATGATCACTTATGATTTTAATGGGATTGAAGAAATCAGAGTAAGCGATGATATATTTAAGGTTTTGTATGACAATTCTTCTCGTGCTTATCGTGTCTTCCAGGTTCTTTTGGAAGAACCGGAATTCATGGTACTAAAAGGCTTCGATCTGAAATTGGTTGAAGGATCTGGTAATCCTATGCTAAACCGAAATACAAATAAGATCAAAAAAACTGAGTCCTTATTTGTGAAGCAAAGTTCAGACATAATTGCCTATAAGGGAAGCAAAAGAAAAATAATGAAGTATATCGATAACGATGACAGGCTGGCTTTAGTAAAGGCGCTGGACATTAGGATTAGCGGGGAAGCCCTGGCTGCCAAGAACTAAGACTTATTAATTAATTATTAATTTTAGCAATGATGAAAAAGAAAATAAAAATTCAGTTGGGGATTCTGACGGTTATGATGGTCTCTGTGGTGCAGCTTTATGCCCAGGATCATGCGGTCTTTGGCGCTCCTACAAATACACGAGGTCTGAATGCGGCCGATGAGGCAACTTTGCTTGCCCAGGCTATTGACATTTCTAAGATTGAAGGTGTCTTTTATGAGTTTGATGATATCAGATTTGGGAAGGTTCCAACGGATGGTAGTTTCCTGCTGTTTGAAAATTGGGAAAATCGTGCAGTTTTGCATGTTGGAGAAGAAAAACTGGTCGTTTCAAATATCAATTTTCATATTGATGAGGAGAAGTTCATCTCTCAGATGAATAATGATTCCACCTTTGTTTATGACTTTAAAGGTATCGAACGAATAGTGGTTAACGACAGGCCGTTTATAAGCCTGTATAGTTCTGCAGATGGCGTTAATAAAGTATACGAAGTAATTGCAGAGAATGATGATCTTCATCTGGTGAAAAACTATTATGTAGAAGTTATGACGGGCTCGGTAAATCCAATGATAAACAGGTCGAGGAATAAAATCAAGCTGAAAAGCAAGTATTTTGTGGTGAATAATGGTGTGGTGATGCCTTTTAATAATAAGAAGAGTGGTTTCAGAAGTATTCTTCCTTCAGACAAAGCCAATATGCTGGAAAAATATGCTAAATCAAATAAGCTATCATTCAGAAAGGATGATGATCTGAAAAAGATGTTTTCATACCTGAATTCGATACAATAAAGTTCAAAATCCAGGTGGTTGAAACCAAATTGATAAAATTGTTCAAAAGGAGTTGATTAATTCACTCCTTTTTTTTTAGTCGTCTCATTTCGATGAATTATTTTTGTGAAATCTTTTTAAGCTATGAAGTATAAAACCAGAAAAAAAGCATTGGTGCTGTTGGAAGACGGAACCATTTTTCACGGAAAGGCCGTGGGAGTTGAAGGCAAAGCCTTCGGAGAGATTTGTTTCAATACCGGGATGACCGGTTATCAGGAAGTTTTTACCGACCCGTCATATTTCGGCCAGCTTATGGTCACCACCAACGCTCATATTGGTAATTATGGGGTTAAGGATGAGGAAATAGAATCAGATTCGATTAAAATTGCCGGTCTGATTTGCAGAAACTTCAGCTATGATTTTTCAAGAGTTGGAGCAGATGGTTCCCTGGAAGATTTCTTCGAATCAAATAATCTTGTTGCCATTTCCGATGTCGATACCAGGGCCCTGGTGAGTTATATACGTGATAAAGGTGCCATGAATGCCGTCATTTCAACAGAGATCGATAATATCGAACAATTAAAAGTTGAATTGTCCAAAGTGCCAAACATGAAGGGTTTGGAGTTGGCGTCTAAAGTGTCTACACAAGAGCCTTATTATTTCGGCGAAGAAAATGCCACATATAAAATTGCTGCCCTCGATATCGGTATTAAAAAGAACATTTTAAGGAATCTGGCCGCACGTGATTGCTATATAAAAGTTTTCCCTTACAATGCTACTTTTGAAGAGATGAGCCTTTGGAATCCTGATGGCTATTTCCTCTCTAACGGCCCTGGTGACCCCGAGCCTTTAAAAGAGGCACAGGAACTGGCTAAGGAAATATTATCCAGAGATCTGCCACTATTTGGTATCTGTCTCGGGCATCAGGTTATTGCCTTGGCAAATGGAATAGGCACCTATAAAATGCATAATGGTCACCGTGGTATTAATCACCCGGTTAAAAACCTACTTACAGGCAAAGGAGAAATCACATCTCAAAACCATGGCTTTGCGGTAATTAGAGAAGACTGTGAGGCGCATCCTGATATTGAGATGACACATGTGCATTTGAACGATCAGACCTTAGCCGGGATGAGGATGAAGAACAAAAATTGTTTTTCTGTTCAATACCATCCTGAAGCCAGTCCGGGCCCGCATGATTCATCGTATTTATTCGATCAGTTTGTAGAGAATATCAAGATGGCTAAAACCAAAAGTACAACGGTCTGAATAATTTCAATAAAGGTTTAAAACAGCAATCGTTTTCGTTTGAAAAAAGGACTCCTTTTGTCCTAATTGTGCTGTTGGCAATACCTCTTTTTGTACCTTCGTATTCTAATTAAATAATAGAAAAACCATGAGTATTATAGTCGAAATTCTTGCAAGGCAAATTTTTGATTCCAGGGGTAATCCCACCGTTGAAGTTGATGTTATTACGCAAAACGGATTTATGGGAAGGGCTGCAGTTCCTTCCGGAGCATCAACCGGTGAGCATGAAGCCGTGGAGATGCGTGATGGAGGATCAGATTATATGGGTAAAGGCGTGAG
>JABDPU010000285.1 GCA_013042625.1 Flavobacteriaceae bacterium
ATCGAAAGGGAAAAAACAATACTACTGAAGCCATGCCCGATGATGTAGGTTCAACCTGGGGGATCGGATCGAAGCATGGTGGTCATATGGATATTCATCCGCAATTGGGATCGGTTGACGATTTCAAGGCATTGGTTAAAGAAACAAAATCTTTAGGTATGGAAATCGCCATGGATTATGCACTGCAGGCAGCGCCTGATCATCCATGGGTAACCGAACATCCAGACTGGTTCAAATGGCGTCCCGATGGTACCGTTCAGTATGCAGAAAATCCTCCGAAGAAATACCAGGACATCTTACCTATATTTTGGGAGTCTGATGAGTACAAGGCTCTATGGAAGGAATGCCTCGAGATTCTGGAATATTGGATCGATTGCGGAGTTAATGTATTCAGGGTAGATAATCCGCATACCAAACCCTTCTATTTCTGGAACTGGGTCATTTCAAAAGTTAAATCCAATCATCCTGATGTACTATTTTTGGCTGAGGCGTTTACCAAGCCTAAGGTGATGGAACAGCTGGCAAAACAAGGGTATACTCAATCCTATACATACTTCACCTGGCGAACAACCAAGCACGAATTGATAGAGTATATGGATGAGTTGACCAAGACCGACCGTGTCGAGTATATGCGACCAAATTTCTGGCCAAATACTCCTGATATCAATCCGTTTCATCTTCAAGGTGCTAACGAAGCTATGTTTCTCCTGAGATATGCCCTGGCTGGAACCCTCAGTTCTAATATTGGAATATACGGACCGGTTTATGAATACATGATTAACGATGCGATTCCTGGAAGAGAAGAATACCTGAATTCAGAAAAGTTTCAAATATGCCATTACGATTGGAATATTGAGAACAAACTAACCACATTGATTAGCAAGCTAAATTTGGTGCGGCAGGAAAATGAGGCCCTGCAGCAAACCAATAACATTCAGTTTTGTTATGTTGAAAACGATATGTTGCTGGCCTTCAGCAAATGGAACCAGGATCGAACGAACCAACTCCTGATCGTGATCAGCCTTGATCCCTATTATATGCAAAGTGGTATGGTTCAGCTTCCGCTCTATGATCTCGGGCTGCATGATGGGCAGGGATTCACTGTTGTAGATTTGATAACAGGTAACAGCTATAACTGGTCGAGTGAATGGAATTATGTTGAATTGCATCCGGCTCTTCCGTTTCATGTATTTAAGATTAATAAATAGTGTCCATGGCTAAAACCGATTCAAAATTAACTGCTAAGGAACCGCTTAATTTCAATGAAACCTGGGAAGCGCTGCTCGAGAATGAGCGCTTTATAAAAGTATTCCTATCTGATGTTCTTGAAGACTATATCGTTAAACAAAGATGGTATGGTGGTAAGGCAAGTAAGCTGAAATATGTTGAGCTCAGTGAGTATTTCCGGCTTCAGCAACATGATGAAGTGTATTACGGACTCATTCTGGAAGTCAACTTTGAAGAAGCTTTTTACCAGCATTATTTCCTGCCAATAGCATTTGTCTCGGATGAAAATTTTGCCAAAGAGGATCGTATTCTACCTGTTAGCATAAAAAACCAAAAGGGATTTATAATAGATGCCACTAACCTCGAAGCATTCAGGCGAGTGGTTTTCGAACGAATTCTTACCGCCCTGCCAAAAGACAGGACAAGGGTTCAGTATCATAAAAGTGAGCAGCTTAGGGATGTGACCTATGAATCATCTCGATTCATGGGTATGGAACAAAGTAATACTTCAATTATCTATAATGATAAGTATGTGCTGAAGTTTTTCCGACGTATTTATGCCGATAAGAATCCCGATTACGAGATGAGTCGATTCCTTTCAGAGAAGAAGGAATTTCCGAATATTCCGGCATACCTCGGTAGTATTAATATTATTGATTCTGACGGGATGAACATCACCATTGCTCTGATGCAGGAATTGGTGCCCAATGAAGGCGATGCCTGGGAATTCATGCTGAACAAGTTGCATGAGGTGTTTCTGAAATTAAAGGGTAAGAATCTCGATATCTCCCAAATAGATAAGAGCCCCATGTTCGACCGACTTGAGATTAAGGATGTACCACCGCGAATTATTGATTGGGCAGGTCTTGACTTGTTTTTAAAAATACAGAAACTGGCACTGCGCACAGCAGAAATGCATATCGCTCTCGGTTCGGAATTTGGGGAAACAGCATTTGCTCCGGCTTATTATAATGGGGATCATGAAGTATGGTTGAAGAACAGGTTACTCTATATGTTCCAGAACAGGTTAAATACAATCGAAAACAACCTTCATAAGCTGGACGGACTGGCACTTGAACTGGCCAATGAGTTTCTTGAAAGGAAGAACGAAATCAGGAAACGTCTCGTTAACTTTGACTGGACTAAACTTAAAGGTCAACGAATCAGAGTGCATGGTGACTATCACCTTGGACAAATACTGGTGCATGATAGCGATTTCTATATGCTTGATTTTGAAGGAGAACCCGAAAGTACGATTCGCGATCGAAAAGTTAAACAACCGCCATTAAAGGACGTTGCAGGCCTGTTTCGCTCCTTTCACTATGCCATTTATTCGACCATTTTCAACCATCCTGAAGACTATGGTTTAGATCAGAATGATCTTTTTGAGGCAGGAGAATTATTGTATCGATTTATAATTGGGGTGTTTATGGAGGTTTATACGCATAAGGTAAGAGAGGCCAATCTCAATATAGGTTATGAGCAGGAACGTATTTTCCTTTTGGAATATTCCCTGCTTGAAAAAGCTGTATATGAACTGGGGTATGAGCTGAATAGCAGGCCGCGCTGGGCTGTAATTCCGCTTAAAGGAATTTCAAATATAATTAACTAAGAGTATGTCTGAGGTAATTACATATAGTCGATTCTCCGAATTCGATATCAACCTGTTCAAAGCGGGTAAACACTACAATTTATATGAGAAATTCGGCTCCCATATCATGAAAGTGGATGGCGTAAATGGAACCTATTTTTCTGTTTGGGCACCGAGCGCCAAGCAGGTTTCCGTTATCGGTGATTTCAACTTCTGGATAGAAGGTGAACATAAGCTGAATGTGCGATGGGATGGAAGTGGAATTTGGGAAGGATTCATTCCGAATGTCGGGAAGGGAAGTACCTATAAGTATAAAATTCAGAGCCATCATAACGATATTAAAACCGAAAAGGCCGATCCATATGCCAGGCGCTGTGAACATCCACCCAAAACAGCATCCATAGTATGGGATTCAAAACATTCCTGGAAGGATAAGAAATGGATGGCAGAACGCAAGAAGCATAATGCGGTAGATGCACCGTATTCGGTATATGAGGTTCACCTCGGATCCTGGAAAAAACATGTAGAAGAAGATCGCATCCTTTCATATGCTGAATTAGCCGACGAGCTGGTGGATTATGTCAAGGAGATGAATTTCACCCATGTTGAATTTATGCCGATAATGGAGTACCCCTATGACCCGTCCTGGGGTTACCAGTTAACGGGTTATTTTGCTCCGACCTCCAGGTTTGGTTATCCCGAAGAATTCAAAGAACTGGTTGATAAATTTCACCAGAATGGAATTGGGGTCATCCTTGATTGGGTGCCATCACATTTCCCTGAAGATGCTCATGGATTAGGATTTTTTGATGGTTCACACCTCTATGAACACCCGGATAGAAAAAAAGGATATCACCCCGATTGGAAGAGCCTGATTTTTAACTATGGAAGAAATGAGGTCAAATCATTCCTGATTTCAAATGCTCTGTTCTGGCTGGAAGAGTTTCATGCTGATGGACTGAGAGTAGATGCAGTCGCCTCGATGTTGTTTTTAGATTATTCACGAGATGAAGGAGAATGGGAGCCCAATCAATTTGGTGGGCGCGAAAATCTCGATGCCATTGCCTTTATGAAGGAGATGAACGAAGCTGTCTATAGCTCTTTTCCAGATGTTCAGACCATTGCAGAGGAGTCAACCTCATTCCCCATGGTATCCAGGCCAACCTATCTTGGTGGACTGGGTTTTGGGATGAAATGGATGATGGGCTGGATGCACGATACCTTGCAATATTTCAGTAAAGATCCCATCCACCGTAAGTATCATCAGGACGACCTGACATTTAGCATGACCTATGCCTTTACCGAGAATTTCATGCTACCCTTGTCACATGACGAGGTGGTTTATGGCAAGCATTCTATCCTGGGCAGAATGCCTGGTGACGAATGGCAACGCTTTGCTAACCTGAGGTTATTATACAGTTATATGTTTACTCATCCCGGGACCAAATTGTTGTTCCAGGGCGCCGAATTCGGACAGAG
>JABDPU010000287.1 GCA_013042625.1 Flavobacteriaceae bacterium
GCGTGAGGCCACCGAATTTGAATCCCTGGTCCTATTGAACAAAGGAAATGGCAGTTTTGAGACTGTTAAACTCCCCAACATGGCTCAGATCATGCCGGTTATGGATGCTCTTAGCCATGATTTAAATAAGGACGGATTCAAAGATCTAATTCTGGTTGGCAACATTTACGAGACCGAGGTGGAAACCCCACGTTTGGATAATCCATTTGGATTGGTGCTGCTTTCCAACGGACAAGACAACTACTCTGTTGAAACGCCAGATAAGACCGGATTGTACATCAATGGCGATGCCAAATCACTTGAAATGGTTTCTGTTGACGGTAAGGATTATATTCTTGTTGCTTGTAATAATGGGCCTGTTGAAAGTTTTTTAATTTCAACTCCCAATTAATCTCGATGAAAGAGCAATTGCAAATCTTTGGTATTCGGGCAGTGATGGAGGCTGTCCATTCGGGAAAGTCTATTGACAAGGTCTTTATTCAAAAAGGACTTCGCGGCCAACTTATTCATGAGCTCGAAAAATTGCTTCGAGATGAGGGAATTTCCTGTTCCTATGTTCCTGTTGAAAAACTGGATCGGCTCAGCAAGAAAAATCACCAGGGTGTGGTGGCAAGGATCTCTCCTGTGACATTTCAGAGTCTGGATGATGTCATCACAAAAGCTCTGGATGGAGAAAAAACCCCATTGTTTATCATATTGGACCAGGTTAGTGATGTTCGGAATTTCGGAGCGATGGTTCGAACGGCTGAATGCACCGGTGTACAGGGAATAATCGTTCCTAAGAGCGGAGGGGCTTCCATCAGCGGAGATACGATTAAAACGAGTGCAGGTGCAATTTTTAAAGTGCCCATATGCAAGGTTGATCATATCAAAGACGCTATATACTACCTGCAATCATCAGGTATCAAAATTGTAGCTGCTACTGAGAAAACCGATAAGCTCATTTATGACGTTGACTTCACAAAGCCTACAGCACTCATCATGGGATCAGAAGAGAAAGGCATTGCATCTTCGGTATTAAAACTGGTTGACGAATGTGTTAAGCTACCATTAATGGGTGAAATTGAATCTTTAAATGTTTCCGTGGCCTGTGGAGCGGTATTGTATGAGATCGTGCGACAAAGGCTTTAGTCTTCACGTTTGGGCCTGAAAATGTAGGTTATGCGTGGTTTAGGCTCCTCTTCAGGCTCAACAGGATCGGGATTTTCGATAAAATTTCCATTTTCATCAAAATGTTTAAGAAAAGGATCATCTTCCTCCTTATAATCGTCCGATTCCCACTCATATTTCCAGGGCTTTGCAATGGATTTCCGAAAATAAAGGGCAAATACAAATCCAACAATTAATCCGGAAAGGTGCCCTTCCCAGGACATCTGTTCCTTGACCGGAAATACGTACCAAATCATACTTCCATAGAGAAAAATAACCAGGAATGACAGTGCAATGAGTCTGAAATGTCTGGAAAAAATACCCTTAAAAAGCGTAAAACTCATCAAGACATAGATCAAACCACTGGCTCCGATATGATTCGCCGGCCGCCCGATAAACCAGGTTAGTAATCCAGACAATAGTATACCCAGAATAATAATCCTCCAGGAAATTTTATGATAGAAATAAAAAACGGCTGTAGACAGAACCAGTAAAGGAATTGAATTATGATACAAATGTTCCATATCACTATGGATAAACGGACTGAAAACAATTCCTCTCAGGCCTGTAAAAGTGCGTGGATAAATGCCCCAGTCATTAAGTCGAAAACCAAATCTGACTTCAGCCCAGAATACGATCCAGATGATAAGGACAAACAGTAGAGGAAATCCTACAACTCCTGTTGAAAATTTAAATGGTTCCTGTTTCATGGCAATCTAAAGATATCAAATAGTTGTCCAATTTTGATTTTCATGATGAAATGTCAGTATGTACAATTCATTTGCTTTATTTTTATAGTATGAATGCACCGCTGGCAGAGCGATTACGACCGAAAATACTGGATGACTTCCTTGGTCAGGATCATTTGGTTGGCCCCGATGGAGCCTTAGCACCACATATTAAACAGGGCATCATTCCTTCCATGATCTTTTGGGGACCTCCCGGAACAGGCAAAACGACTTTAGCACAGATCATCGCAGAAGAGACCGAACGTACATTCTACACACTCTCAGCGATAAGTTCGGGAGTGAAAGATGTAAGAGATGTGATTGAAAGGGCAAAAAAGAGTGAGGGTCTATTTACTACACAGAATCCTATTTTATTCATAGACGAAATACACCGATTCAGTAAATCACAACAGGATTCATTATTGCAGGCGGTGGAAAAAGGCTGGGTGACACTGATAGGTGCCACGACCGAAAACCCTAGCTTTGAGGTTATTCCGGCATTGCTTTCCCGTTGCCAGGTATATGTTCTCCAGGTATTCGACAAGAACGATCTTGACGCCCTTTTAAAACGTGCCTTAAAGAGCGATGATCTGCTTTCAAAAAAGAAAATTAAACTCAAAGAAACAGAAGCTCTTCTGAGACTTTCAGGCGGCGATGCGAGAAAGCTTTTGAACATGTTCGAGTTGATCGTGAATGCGATTAATAAAGATGAATTGACCATTACCAATGATGTGGTTATGCAGCATGTTCAGAAGAACACGGTATTGTACGATAAAACTGGTGAACAGCATTATGATATTATTTCGGCTTTTATCAAATCGATCAGGGGTAGTGATCCGAATGCTGCCGTTTACTGGTTAGCCCGAATGATTGAAGGCGGTGAAGATCTTAAGTTCATCGCGAGACGCTTGCTTATACTGGCCAGTGAAGATATTGGAAACGCTAACCCTAATGCCCTGGTACTGGCCAACAGCACCTTTCAGGCTGTGAGCACTATTGGATATCCTGAATCGAGAATTATCTTAAGTCAGTGTGCCACCTATCTGGCTTGTTCCCCCAAAAGTAATGCCTCTTATATGGCTATAAAAGATGCCCAAGAGATGGTCAGGAAGACGGGAGATCTCAGTGTTCCCCTTTCCATAAGAAATGCGCCAACCAAATTGATGAAGGAATTGGGTTATGGTCAATCCTATCAATACGCTCACGACCATGAGGGGAATTTTGCAGAACACGAGTTCCTGCCGGAGGAATTGTCGGACACAACCTTTTTCAAACCTGGAAATAATTCCCGTGAACAGTCAATGCGGGAATTCCTGAAAAGCAAGTGGAAGAAAAAGTATGGTTATTAAAACTGAAGTTCTATTTCCTTGATGACCTGCTGCCCGTCTACATTTTCAGACAGATACCATTTCCCGTCCTCTTTATAAACGACCGCATTAGCATCTTTAACCATGAACAGGCCTTCACGTCCTGATGACATCAGGACCATCATTTGCTTATTGTCTTTATCAAAAACCTGATAGTTGCCTGAGCTTGCTTCTTTTTTAGCGAAAAACGTCATCTTGGCAGGATTTGAAACAGTTTCGACAGTAGCCTCAGCTTTTTCAACCTCTTCATCTACTTTTTGTTCTTCTGCCTCTGACTCAGATTTTAATGTTTCTATTTCAGCTTTTAGTTTAACAATTTCCTCCTTCTGGGCATCACTGTCGTCAGAATCCTTGCCTTTTGCAATAACCCTCTCACTTGGAACATAATAATAGTCGATCTCGGCAAAAGATTCGAACGTTTTTCTGATTGCCATTTCATAGGCCCTGTCGAATTCTTTGATTTTGGTTATACCCTCTTCAGAAGTAAAGACCACATTGTTATCACAATCTCTCAAAATAACCATAGCTTTTGTTTTCAATGCTCCTGTGGCTTTAAGCTCAGAGGTCATAGCCAGGCAATAATTAGCTTTGACGTCGTCGGGAAGTGGTTCACCCTCCAGAATAGCATCGAAGCCTTGTTTCTCAAAAAGAAATTTTACCAATCGGTTTAAATCATATTCGTCTGCCTCATTCTGAAAATGAAATTGCTTTTCAACAATGACATATTTATAATCTGATAATTTCACCTGCGCCATCCCAAATTGCGCTGACAAAAGCAAAAACATTAAACCAATAATAATTCTTTTCATATCCATAATTGAGTAAATCTGGTTACAAATATATAGCATCACATTTATAAATAATTCTTGATCTCGATAAGGTTATCAACTGTTTTTATTCCGTTTTCTATAGACTCATTATGATAATTAAAACAGATAGCATCTAATCCCTGGTCCAGTGCACCGAGAATATCAGCTTCATAATTATCACCGATCATGATGCTCTGGTTTGCCCTGGCTCCTGCCCTATCCAGAGCATGATTAAATATCTTCGGACTTGGTTTTTTAGCACCAACCATTTCAGAATTTGTAACCGTCTGAAAATAATGATCAATCCCGGCCTTATTGAGTTTTCCATGCTGTACTTCTTTGAAACCATTGGTGATTATATGCATCTGATATTTCGGCATCAGGTACTCAAGAATCTCGAATGTGCCTTCAAACAGATGATTAAAAGACGTAAGATGAGCAATATAGTCCTCTGCCAGTCTATGGATCATTGCGGCCTTAACCTTCATCTCCATCTTTTGAAATGTATCGTTAAGCCTGTGAAAGCGCAGGGAAGGTTTATCGATTTTATCTTCACGATATAGTTTCCAATAAGCGAGATTTAGGGGTTCGTAAATCTTTAAAAACCCATCAAGGTCCAGCCTGATATCGTTCATTTGAAATATTTTCTCGAAGGTCAGGGCAGAGTTTTTATCGAAATCCCATAAGGTGTGATCGAGATCAAAAAATACATGCTTTATCCCATTATTCAACATGAACAGATTCTAAGGTTTGATTAAACAACTCACGAAATCCATGCCATCTTTCGACATTGCTAAACGAATAGTTATGAAAAACAGGTACAAAGGTACCATTAACTTGTTTCACAGCATCAATTATTTTCTGAAGGGCCTCTTTTTTATCGAGCAGGGAACTGTGCTCAAGTAAGACATAATCTAAAATGTGATAAGTAGTAATAACCAACGGAGTCTGCACTTCAAAATCAATGTCATAGAACAAGAAAGGTGTACAGGTACCAGCCCTGAAGCCAGGATAATTTACATATCCCATGGTATAATCTGCACCAACTTCTAATTCAACCAGGGTCCTGTAGGTATGTGGTAAATTCAACTTAGAAAATGAGTTCCTGGAGATTTCCAATTGGGTATTGATAACAGACTCTAACCTGGTCTTTTCTTTTTTCAATTGCTGGAAATCCTCAAGGGCGAAATAGGACGCCTTTAAACCTACCATGCAATAATCGGATACCGATTTGATAAGTGAAACAAATTTTTTCCTGTTAATGCTGATATTCTTGTCGAAGGTTGAATAATTTCCAATGAGAAAGAACACCCTGAATTTTTCTTTTAACTTTTTCTGACGGTTAATAATCCAGGTAAAGGTGTCATAGGGATCTTTTTTAAACCTGAACAGAACTAAATACCTGTAATACAGTCGCTTAAATTTAAAATTTACAATATCGTTGAACGTGCCTCCGATGGTTCGCAGGGTACCTTTATGCAAAAAATAGAAAGCCATAGGTACGTCTATGACGGGTCTTACCTTATAGCTGCGTTCGGCGAAGGTGTAGTCCTCAAATTTCTGCTGAAGGGCACTTTTAAATTTATAGGCCCATATATCCACTACCGGTTGATCAAGAAAATCATGTTTATAGGCCAGGCTGTCCTCTGCCATAAAACGACCGAATTCATCCTTTACATGAGGCAAGTACTCCTCATATCGGCTGAGTAAATAGAACGACGCCGCGAAAATGTCAAAAGGCAAGCTGCACTTATCACCTATATGAAAAAAACATTTTGTTTCCTCCCAATCATGAACCACAATATCGATGTCAGACAGCCCTTGTTCGAACAATATATCGTGACTCCTGATAAAAAACTCATTTCCAAGTGGCTGCTTGGTGTATGACATCTTCAAACTACCATGTGATATAAACTCCTCCACCTTGGAAGTAAATTCAACCTCTGTATTTAAAATACGGATACACACCTGTTTAAAGATGTATTTCAGTCGGGGTGCAATGTTATGGGTGTAGACTAACAGCATCAGAGCATAGCTTCATCGGCAAAGCTAAAATAAGCCTTTTCCGTCACGATCACATGGTCGAGGACCTTTAAATCAAGACTTGAACAGGCTATTTGTAATTTTCGGGTAAGCTGCTTGTCGGCCTCGCTTGGTTTTAATGTGCCTGAAGGATGATTATGTGCGAGAATTAAAGCGGTTGCATGCCGCTCCAAGGCGTTTTTCAGTACCAATCGCACATCTACCAGGGTTCCGGTGATTCCTCCCTTGCTCAATTGAAGTTTGTAAATCACCCGGTTTGAATTATTCAAATATAAAATCCAGAATTCTTCATGGTTCAACTCCCCGATCAGAGGTTGCATGATCTCAAATACCTGCTGACTAGATTTAACCTGAACACTAAGCGCTGAGTTTTCGGAGTTTCGTCGTTTTCCCAGTTCAATTGCTGCTGCAATGACCACGGCCTTAGCCTGACCGATGCCTTCAAACTTCATTAATTCTGAAGGTGTGAGCTTGCCCAGGTCTTGTAAAGAATGATCCACATCGGCTAAAATTCGCTTGCTTAATTCGACAGCACTGATATGCCTGGTTCCTGAGCCAATGAGTAAGGCAAGCAATTCGGATGAGCTCAAAGCCCTGGGGCCTGCCCTAAGTAATTTTTCTCTCGGACGATCATCGGGAGCCCATTTTTTAATCGAAATTGAATGCTTTCCTGAACTCATTTAATCAGTTTTGTGTAACTTTCTGAATCTTCAAAATACAAAAAATGGAGAATATTTTCGATACAGAAGTGTTTAATAATATTAAATCCCGTATAGAATCACTGGAAGTGAATACCCAAGCTCAATGGGGAAAAATGAGTGTTGACCAAATGGTGCATCATTGCCAGGGGCCTTTAAACATTATTCTTGAAAAGGAAACCTATGGATTAAAGCCCAGTTGGTTCGCACGAACATTTTTCAAGAAGAGTATGTACAGCGATAAACTTTGGAGGAAAAATCTGCCTACTCTTAAGGAATTCAGGGAAACCAGGAATTATGATTTCCAGGATGAGAAGCAAAAACTTATAAGTCTGCTCGAGGAATTAGGAACAGATCGAGAACGCACAGAATGGCAGGATCATCCAACATTCGGACCTATGACCAAAGAGCAATGGGGTAAAATGCATTATAAGCACCTGGATCATCACTTAAGGCAGTTCGGTGTATAAACTATGAAGTACCCTCCTCCACATCACCAGGACTACGATAAGCAGCATATGCTTGAAGTGATCAGGCATTATCCGCTGGCAACAATCATTTCAGTAAAAAACAACGAGCCCTTAACAACTCATTTACCACTTATTTATAGGGATGATGGTAAATTGATAGGACATATCGATATCTATAATCCCCAGGCCGAACTGCTTCGAAATAATAATCCGATCACAATCATTTTCTACGGACCCCAATGCTATATCTCACCCACTGTATATACAACTACCCAATTGCCCACATGGAATTATATCAGGGTACATTTAAAAGGTACTGTTGAAGCCATTGAAAGCAAGGATGCCCTGAAGGAATCCCTGATTAAGATGACAGAGTTCCTGGAGGCTCCTGATCATAAATACGTACTTGAACCAGATAACTCGAGAATGGCGAGAGCTTTGGATTATATCAAGATGTTTGAGATTTCCATTACTGAATGGGAAGGGAAGTTTAAATTGTCTCAGGACAAGAAAAAGAAAGATATAAAACAGGCTCGGAAGGAGCTTATAAGTGCCAATCAAAAAAGTATCGAAAGTTTCCTGGATAAAATTTTTACTCAATAAAATTTAAAAAAACAGAAACGAACCCAAGTTTCAGGCTTTTCAAAAGGACAACTGCATACATATTAAATTACCAGTTTTCACATGACAATTGATTCCTTAAAACTCTGGAATTAATATGATTAGATAATAATTCGTACCTTATCAGTACCAACCAATTCAATCAATCAATCATGTTAAAAAATACTTTTTTTCTGATTGCCCTAATCCTTTGTCCTTTTATTAATGCTCAAGACACCTTTTCAATTGTTGCTGTTGATCCGGCCACAGGAGAAGTTGGATCTGCCGGCGCTTCATGCGTTGATGGAGCAGCGGGTATTGGCGGAATCATTAATGTTGTTCCGGGAATAATCCCCGGGCGCGGAGCTATCAACTCCCAGGCCTTGGTTTGTATCCCTAATATAAATTTAGAGAATGCGCTTGCCCAAATGGATGCCGGCTCTTCACCGAATGAAATAATTACCTGGCTTATGAATAATGATCAGTGTAGTGCCGGTAATTTCAGCGCACAGCAACGTCAGTATGGGATAGCTGATCTTGATATCGCGGGAAATCCTCGTACGGCCGGATTTACGGGGTTTTTCCCCCAGCCGTACAAAGAAGACAGACAGGGGCTCACATATAGTATTCAAGGTAATATACTTCTCGGGCAGTCCATAATTGATGATATGGAAACAAACTTCAACAATACTGTGGGTTCACTAGCCGAAAAACTAATGGCGTCCATGCAAGGAGCGAATGTTGCCGGTGCAGACACCAGATGTCTGGAAAGGGGAACCTCTTCCACAACAGCCTGGTTAATGGTTTATCAACCCGATGATGATATTGCAAGTCCTTATTTACAATTGAGTATTGAGGAGATGCCATTCGGGGAAGAACCTATTGACTCCTTACAGGTATTATTTGACAATTTCTTCAACCTTTCAGTCCAAGAAAGTACATTAGATGCTAAACTAAAGATTTTCCCGAATCCTGTTGTGGATAAGCTCAAACTTGATATTCATAATTCTGTGGTGGTGAAATCAATTGAAATATTTGATGTCATAGGTAAGCTTGTAAATGAGGAATTCAAAATGTCCTATAATGGGTCTCAAAATGAAATCGATGTTTCGGTCTTAAAATCAGGAGTTTATTTTTTAAGGGTCAATACCCTGGAAGGCACAAAATCATTCAAATTTGTAAAAATCTGAATTTTAGGTGAACAGCTGATTTAGTCAACCAGATTCTTGAGCTTGTCCCAGTTCAAACCACCATAATCACCCGAACTCATAAAAAGCAGGGCCGTGTTGGTCATTTCCAAATTGAATACAAAACTGCTGAATTCATCCGGGTCAGTATATACAATAACATCGGGCCTGTTTAACGCCTGTTCGATCTGCTCTTTGCTTACAGGATCTAATTTCTTGATCTCAACGGCATGCGGCGAATAAAAAACAACAGCCACATCGGCAGCATCTAACGCGCCTTCATATTCTTTGAGGAATTCGGCATTCAGACTGCTGTATGTATGCAATTCAAGGCAGGCGATCAAGGTTTTATCACTGAATTGCGCTTTAACAGCTTCGGTAGTTGCCTTCACCTTGCTCGGCGAATGGGCAAAATCTTTAAAAATGGCTGAAGATTTACCCCTGGCCATTAATTCCAGTCTCTTACTCGCACCTTTAAAACCGGCAATCGCCTCAAAGAATTCATCCTCATCCACACCCATCTGCTGGCATATCCATTTGGCACCCATCATATTGTTCAGGTTGTGTGCTCCAAATATTTCCAGAGGCATCATACCATCAGGGGTTTCCAGATGGGTGATCCCATCTACAATTTCATGATCCGGAGTTTTATATGGAAATTTCCTTATGGTATTCTCGGTGTTGTCAACCAATTTCACCAGGACCTCGTCCTCCGTATTATAAGTAATACTTCCTCCCTTTACAATGCTGTCGATAAAAACCTTGAATTGCTCCACATAATTATCAAAGGTTGGGAAGACATTGATATGATCCCAGGCAATACCGCTCAATAAGGCAATATTAGGCTTATACAGGTGGAATTTTGGCCTCCTGTCTAACGCAGAACTCAGGTATTCATCACCTTCAAGAACAATAAAATCATTGTCCTCCGTCAGTTTTACCATGACATCGAATCCTTCCAGCTGTGCACCTACCATAAAATCGACATCCTTATCATAATAATTCATCACATGAAGGATCATGGATGTTATTGTTGTCTTCCCATGGCTTCCACCAATGACCACCCTGGTCTTGTCTTTTGACTGTTCATATAAAAATTCCGGATAGGAATAAATGGTTAGTCCGAGTTCCTCGGCCTTCAACAACTCCGGATTGCCGGCCTTGGCGTGCATGCCCAAAACAATGGCGTCCAGGTTTTCGTCTATCTTGTCCGGAAACCATCCAAAGCTTTCAGGAAGTAAGCTTAATGCTTCCAATCTTGATTTAGAGGGTTCATAAATGACATCGTCACTACCGCTGATCTCATATCCTTTATGATGAAGGGCGATAGCCAGGTTATGCATGGCTGAGCCGCCAATGGCTATAAAGTGAATACGCATGGAAATGTTATATACCAGGCAAAGATATTAATTTGAAGACATACTATTCGAAAATCGGATTGCGGGCCATACCATTGAAAATTTCGGCCTGGGTAAAGTAATAATCATTGAGCAACCCAATGGCTTTTAACCTTGCTTCTATAAGCTTGGTCTCACGAGAATTCACAAGGAAAAGCGAGCTCTCCCCCAACCCAAATTTTCGTTCTTCTGCACGTAATAATCTTTCATAATCTCTCACCAGTCTGTCATTAATCTCAAGCTGCCGGGTATAAGACTGAGCAGCATTTTCGAGAGCGACCAGTTTATTCTGAATTTGAACCTCCGTCGAATAAATTTCAAACTCAATGTCCTGTAATTTTAGTTTGGTTAATCGTAAAGCCCCGCGTTCTTTTCGAAGGAACAAAGGAAATGCTAATCGCAGCGCACTTTTATAATTGGCCGTATTGAAACTGCTAAAATCCCTTGGGGTCTCAGACAGGAAATTATATTTTAAATCGACTTGGGGTAGTAACATGTTGGCTTTCAATCGCCGGTCTACCTCGAGGCTTTGAGATTTTAAATTTAAAGCTTGAATTTTCGGATGTTGGGATACAACAAAATCAGAATTGGAAAACTCGTCAATTTCTAAAACCTCTTCAACAACCTCCTGGCGATCTATCAATGGCAGTACTTCTTCTTTTAATTCAACCGGAATATTATTCTCCAGCCATAGGAAATTCGATGCAAAGAGCCTGGCTTTGGTAAGGTCTAACCTGGCCTTCTCGAGACTCAGTCTGCGATTATTGAAAGCAATTGATGCTTCCACAGAATCAATGGCAGCCGTTTCACCGGCTTCAATTGATTTAACAACTGCATTGAATCGGAATTCGGTGTTTTGCAGAAAATTCTGGTAGACCAAAACCGCATTTGATGCCTGTAGCCATTCGAAATAGGACAAGGCCGCTTTATACATTAACTCATTGACCATCAAATCCCGCTCTGCCTGTGTTTGTTTCTTAAACAGCTTAGCTTGCTTCAACGCTGCCATCCGATCATTTATAAGAAATCCCTGGGCCAGTGATACCGAAACACCGGCATTATAGAGTCCATTTTCTGGAAATGTCGCTTCGGGATTCAGAAATGATCCATCGGTCTCTTCAAAGTTCGCCTGGAATTCAACGCCATACCAGGTCGGTATTTTAAAAGTGGCATTCAACTTATCGTAGTAGGTTGAATTTTTGAAAGATTTACGATCAAAGTCCACCTCCAGTTTCGGATCAAAGCCACCCCTGGCCTTTAGCAGGTTGGCCTGGCCCTGTTCTATAATTAAATTGGCCTGTTTTACCAATGGATGATAAGACTTTACCATGCCCATGAACTCCTCGAATCTCAGGAATTCCGATTCCTTTTCCTGGGAGAATCCTAATGACAAAGTCATGAACAATACTATGAGAATCCAATTTTTCATCATCTATTTTTTCGCGTTATTGGCCATAGCAGGCTTATAATAATTCGGTGGAAAACCATTGAGTTTTCGCCACATTTCAAACCATATCGGCACATCATCCAGTAGTGCGATAGTTCTGGCTCCTGATCCTACGCGAATCGCCTCAGGCCATGTGTGATCACTTTTGTCGGGCGCCAGTAAAATCCTGTATTTACCATTATCACTGATAAAGTTCTCAATTGCTACCACTTCGGCTCCATAAGTTCCATAGGAAACATTTGGCCATCCACTGAAAACAATTGCAGGCCACCCATCAAATTGGACCCTGACCTTCTCCCCAAGATGAATGAGTGGAAGATCGATTGGTTCTACATATGTTTCAACTGCAAGATCATAGTCTTCCGGCATGATGGTAACCAGGCGATCACCTTCTTTGAAGGTCATTCCAATTCCACCGATCAAAGCCTTATTAATAAAACCATCCTGGGGAGCCGTAACAAATTGTAATGTGTTTCTTATTTCATAATTCGAATATTGATTCTCAAGTTTACTGACCTGCGCCTGGGTGTCATACTGGCTGGATTGGGCGGTATATTTATCACTTTGAGCCTTCGATATCTTGTCGGCATATGCAGCACCGAGTCGGAGAATTTCCATCTCTGCATTCAACAGCTGATTCCTGCTGGCCATCAGTTTATTTTCCTGAGAGATCAACTTTGCCTGGGTTTCCTGCAACTTTAATCGCTTGTCTTCAACATCTCTTACGGCTTTCAATCCCTCTTCCTGAAGTGCTACTGTTCGATTATATTGCCGCTCAGCAATATTTTCATTAGTCCGCGCAGCCTGAAGATCAATACTATCACTTTTTACCTTAAGCCTGGATTGTATCAGCTTATTCTCAGTTTGTTTCAATTTGATAGATCGCTCATTTACCAATGCTGAGATCTGTCGATCCAGGGCATTTACCTTTCCTTCATATGAAGTCACAGCTTGAGATTTAGCCTGTATCTGCTCTCCTGTCCGACTCACAAGTGCCGGATCGAAATAATCACTTTTTACTTCTGAAATCTTTAGAATAGTATCTCCCCTTTTCACATAATCACCTTCTCTTACAAACCATTGCTCGATCCTACCCGGAATGGGCGATTGAATGGCCTGAGGCCTTTGGTCAGGTTTTAGGGTCGTCACCTGTCCGCCTCCAGTAATATTCTGCGTCCATGGTAGAAACAACACAATTAGAAGGATAATAGCAAATGCAGCCAGGAATCGGTTGAAATATTTAGAATATCGATCCACAAACACCTTCTTACTGCTCTGGAACTGCTCCAGGTTAACTGATGTATTGAGTTTATTATGAGAAATATTAAGCATAGTCCTATAATTAAGCATTCAAAATTTTACCTTCATTAAGCGTGATTGATTGGGAGCAGAAATTGCTCCAGCGATCATTCATACTCACCACTATAAGAGTCCATGGCTTATCGTCGCCGGTCAATGCATTCATGATGTAGTCGGTTTCGGTCTTTTCAAACTGATTAAGCGAATCTTCAAGAATGAGAAGTTTTGGCTTTTTTACAATGGCTCTGGCCAGAATAATCTTTTTTGAAATCGAATAGGATATCTGTTTGCCTTCCGGATAAAGAAAAGTATTCAAGCCATTCGATTGTTCCTTTACAAATTTACCCAGGCCAACCTGATCCATTGCCCAATAGACGTCATCATCATTAATATTCGGGTCTCCGAAGGTTATATTTTCGCGAATTGTTCCT
>JABDPU010000234.1 GCA_013042625.1 Flavobacteriaceae bacterium
GTTTGCAAGGTACGATAAAAACGCTTCTATTTAAATATTTCGTATATTTGTGTCACAATCTCGTGCAAGCGGGATTTTTTGTATTTATATGTGTGGTAATCAACACATTAATTGATTAAATTTATGCTTTATGAGCAATATCTCTTATTATACACAAGAGGGACTGAATAACCTGAGGGAAGAGCTAAATCACCTCAAAGATGTTGAGCGTCCTAATGCTTCACAAGCCATTGCTGAGGCCAGGGATAAGGGTGATCTCAGTGAAAATGCGGAATACGATGCAGCTAAAGAAGCACAGGGACTTTTGGAGATGAAAATAGCCAAGCTTGAGGAAACCCTCTCTAATGCGCGTTTGATTGATGAATCCCAATTAGATACATCAAAAGTATTGGTATTATCAACCGTGAAACTAAAGAATCAGACAAACGGCATGGAAATGTCATACACTCTTGTTGCAGAAAGCGAAGCCGACCTGGCATCCGGAAAGATTTCTGTGAGTTCACCTATTGGTAAGGGGCTGCTGGGGAAATCTGTAGGTGATGTTGCCGAGATCCAGGTGCCAAACGGTACATTAAAGTTTGATATTCTTGAAATAACCCGAGACTAATGGCTTCTATTTTCACTAAAATCGTCAATGGTGAAATTCCTTCCTACAAGATAGCTGAGAATGATGAATTCTATGCGTTCCTGGATATCAATCCGAATTCTAAAGGTCATACCTTATGTATTCCAAAGAAAGAAGTAGACAAAATCTTTGATCTGGATATAGAAACCTACGACGGACTGATGTCATTCTGTTACAAGGTTGCCAAAGCATTGGAACTTACCGTAGAGTGTGAGCGTATTGGTATGTCTGTAATCGGACTGGAAGTTCCACATGTTCATGTGCATTTGATCCCATTACATTCTATGGAAGATGCCAGGTTTACTTCTAAAGTTTCTATGACTCCTGAATCATTTAAAGAATTGGCTGAAGCTATTGCATCAAACCTTAGCGATATCTAAGCTGATTTGCATAGTGGTTCCTTTGTTTACTTCGGAATTCAGTACCCTGATCCTACCTTTGTGGTAATCTTCGATAATTCGTTTTGAAAGAGACAGTCCGAGACCCCATCCTCTTTTTTTAGTCGTATAACCGGGTTCAAAAATAGATTTATATTGATTTTTTGGAATACCCTTTCCACTGTCCTTAACCTTGATATGCACATGCTTATCGCTCCTTTCAATAGAGATAGAGAGTTTGCCCTTGCCTCTCATGGCATCGATTGCATTTTTAACCATGTTTTCGATGGTCCAGCTAAATAACTGTTCATTTAATTGTACATAAACGACTTCTCCGGGTTCGTTAAATTCAAATTCGATCAACTTGGAAGACCTGGATTTTAAGTAATCATATGCCTGCCTGGTTGCGTATACTATATCAAGGCGTTCAAGTTTGGGCACGGATCCGATCTTGCTGAATCGTTCGGTGATCATCTGAAGCCGGTTAATGTCTTTTTCCATTTCGGCAATATGACTCGGATCAACTTGTTCGGATTTCAGAATCTCAGTCCATCCAACCAAAGAAGATAAAGGCGTGCCAATTTGATGAGCCGTTTCTTTAGCCATGCCAGACCATAACTTGTTTTGTGTGGCGATCTTCGAACTTCTGTAAAAGAAATAAACAACCGCTCCGAAAAGAAAGATTATCAACAGCAGAGCTAAAGGATAATATTTGAGTTTGTTTAGCAAGGGAGAATTCCCGTAATAAACCAGGTTTCGGATTTCACCTTCATATTTAACTTCTATGGGCGTATTCTCTCCCCGGAATTTCTCGATCAGCTTTTTAATTATAAGCGAATCCCTGACCATTTCATCCGGGATGTTTTTATGACTGATATAATTGCCATTCAAGTCGGTAAGGATCATGGGAGTGGTCGTATTGCTCTGCATGATTTTCAGAGGAAGTTCTCCTATATCTTCATTCAAATTGTCAACATCGTTGATCTCGGTATAAGAAAAAGACCAATTTTTCATTTTTGTACGTTCTTCTCCCTTAAAATTCTGAAAGAAGACGTAAGTGTTCCAGAGAATTAAACTGATAATAATGAAAGATGCAAGGATAAGAATCCAACGAAGTGCACTGCGGTTACTGGTTAGCGACATGCCCCGGTTTTTTCGATTTTAAATATAATGGAATTATGTTAATAATATTGCCCTATTTCTTGATAAATCGGTTTTAAGTATCGGTGGGGAATGTCTAAATTTGAACGCAAATTAGAGGGGTATGACATCGTATTTTCCAGAGGACTTAAAAGTTAGCCAGTTGCATTCGTTACTCTTGAGTTCAGTTGCGCCAAGGCCGATTGCCTTCGCCAGTACTATTGGCGAGGATGGCCAGCCTAATTTATCGCCATTTAGTTTTTTTAATGTCTTTAGTGCAAATCCTCCCATTTTTATTTTTTCTCCGGCCCGAAGAGTTAGAGACAATACAAGCAAGCATACTCTGGATAATGCCAGATCTGCCAAAGAAGTGGTGATAAATGTGGTTAACTACGAAATTGTTCACCAAATGTCACTGGCGAGTACAGAATATCCTGAAGGGGTAAATGAATTTGAAAAGGCCGGTTTGACAATGATGAAGTCTGATGTAGTAAAGCCCTTCCGTGTTGCAGAATCCCCAATTCAGTTTGAATGTAAAGTGAATGATGTTATTGCCCTGGGTTCTGGACCCGGAGCGGGAAATTTGATCATTTGTGAATTGCTTAAAATGCATATCTCGCATGATGTGTTGAAAGCCGATGGTTCTATTAACCAGGAAAGACTTGATCTTGTGGCCCGGGCAGGGGGTAGCTATTACAGCAGGGCGAACCGTGGTTTCTTTGAAATCCCAAAACCTCTGCGTAACTTGGGGATTGGTGTTGACACCATGCCCGATTTTGTAAAAAATAGCATGATCCTTACAGGTAATGACCTGGGTATGCTGGGTAATGTAGATTCTCTTCCGGGGAAGAAAGAGATTTCAGCCTTTGTCAAGGACATAAGTGAAAGATATCCAAATATTAAAGAAATGTCGCATCGCGAAAAACATAAAATTGCACAGAACTATCTCAGTTATGGAGATGTGGAAAGCGCATGGAAATTATTATTAAGTTAAATTGAAAATTAAACCAGATGGAAGTACAGGGAAGAATAAAGTTGATAAGTGAAACCAAGGAATATGGGAGTAACGGATTTAGAAAAAGAGAAGTTGTTGTCACTACAGAAGAACAATATCCTCAGCACCTTATGATAGAATTTGTCCAGGACAAAACCGATTTATTGAATTCATATGAAGTGGGCCAGGAGGTTAAGATCAGTATCAACCTCAGGGGACGCGAATGGGTTAATCCACAGGGAGAAACCAAATATTTTAACTCCATTCAAGGTTGGCGCATCGAAAGCCTGGCTGAAGGTAACCAGGAGGGTGGAATGCCACCAGTTCCACCAATGGACGCTTTTGAACCGGCAACCGAGGTGAATGACGATGATCATGATGATTTACCCTTCTGAATAGAAAACAGCATGGCCCCGGTTTTACCGGGGTTTTTTTATAAAAAAAAGTCCTGATAAAATCAGGACTTCATACTGTGGTTTTAGGTTTTTCGACCGGTGTTATCAAACTCAAAAAAAAAGCAATGATGAACAAATTTATATAACACTGGTCTCATCAAATATGATGAAAATTTGTGTATTTTCAAAGGAATATTTAAGATTCTTAGCCAGCTCAAATTAAATTGGTGATGCAAATTATAACTGATGATATGCCCTTTCCCGATGTAAGCTTAGCCACGAAAGAAGGCCTGCTAGCCATTGGTGGTAGTCTCACTGTTGATCGCCTGATTGAAGCTTATAGTGCTGGAATTTTTCCTTGGTTTGAAATAGATGAACCGATTTTATGGTGGTCTCCTGATCCACGTTTCGTTCTCTTTCCGGAAAAGCTGAAAATTTCCAAAAGCATGAAGAAACTTCTAAAACAGAATGATTTTAAATTAAGTATAGACAAGGCTTTCAAGACTGTTGTGAAGCAGTGCTCCATGGTCAGTCGAATAGGACAGTCCGGAACCTGGATAACCCCCAAAATGATTATGGTTTATAATGAACTTTTCGAACGTGGTATGGCACACTCCGTTGAGGTGTGGCGTAATGATGAGCTAGTGGGTGGATTATACGGTGTAGATCTCGGAAATGGTGTTTTTTGTGGTGAAAGTATGTTTAGCCATGTTAGTAATGCCAGTAAATTCGGATTTATAAGTTTTATCCGTCAGTCTGAATATAAATTAATTGATTGTCAGGTGTATACGAAACACCTTGAAAGTCTGGGCGCAGAATTCTTGCCAAGAACTAAATTTTTAAGATATTTACAGCGTTAAACAAAATTTAATGCGTTCCTCCGTTTATTCCAATTCCTATTTATGCTTACAGTAGAGGATTTTAAAAAACATAAAGATCGGGATGCCTTCATGGACATCCTTGAAGAGAAGATTGATAAAGACCGACTGGATCGAGTCCTATTTGATGTCCAGTATGAAAAGCAATTGCTTCAATTGCAGGCAGAACTGGTTGACTTACAACAATGGGTAGCCAAGCATAAAAAACGTGTTTGTGTAATTTTTGAAGGCCGCGATGCTGCCGGAAAAGGTGGTGCTATCCGAAGATTTGCCCAGCATCTCAACCCCAGATCTATGAGGGTTGTTGCCTTGAATAAACCAACCGATGTTGAAAGAGGTCAGTGGTATTTCAGAAGATATATTAAAGAATTACCAAATCCGGGTGAGATCGTTTTCTTTGATCGTAGCTGGTATAACAGGGCGGTTGTTGAACCTGTAATGGGCTTCTGCGACAAGGAACAATATGATAAGTTCATGGTTCAGGTTCCTGAATTTGAGCACATGCTCTACGAAGATGGCGTTCATATTATTAAGTACTGGTTCTCCATTTCAAAAGATGAACAAGAGCGCCGTTTTTTGTCACGTCTGCAAAACCCATTGAAACGCTGGAAGTTTAGTTCTGTGGATAAGGAAGGTCAGAAAAAATGGGATGATTATACCTTCTATAAAGAGCAAATGTTCAGTAAAACACATACCACATTTAGTCCCTGGATAATCATCCGTACCAATGACAAACGACAAGCGCGATTGGAGAGCATCCGCTACGTTTTGTCAAAGTTTGATTATGACGGTAAAGGCAATTCGGCCAGGACTATTTTATCCGATCCCAATATTGTTCAACGTTATCACAGGCTAGTAAATCAGATAGATTGATGGAAGGACTTACACCAAAGGATATAAAAAGGTTAAACAGTAAACGAGGCATTAAGCAGTTTCTGTTAAATGAGGATACTTCGATAAACAAGGTTTTACGCTATGTGAATTATGAGGCCAGGATAAAACTCTTGCAGGTTGAATTGATCCACTTGCAGCATTGGGTGAATGAATACGGAAAAAAAATAGTCATCGTTTTTGAAGGTCGCGATGCTGCTGGAAAAGGTGGTGCTATAAGACGTATTACAGAACATTTGAATCCCAGGGAATTCAGGGTCGTTGCCCTTCCGAAGCCATCAAACGAAGAAAAAGGACAGTGGTATTTTCAGCGTTATATCAATCAATTACCAAGAGAAGGTGAAATCGTCTTTTTCGATAGAAGCTGGTATAATCGCGCGGTGGTTGAACCGGTGAATGGATTCTGTTCAAATGAAGAATATGAAATCTTTATGACCCAGGTCAATGATTTTGAAAGAATGATCATTGAATCAGGAATCATACTTCTGAAGTTTTACTTTTCTATTTCAAAAGATGAGCAGGAGAAGCGATTCGAAGATATCATCAGCAGCCCGGTAAAGAAATGGAAATACAGTGCAGTTGATCAGAAAGCCCTTGAGCTTTGGGATTCATATACCGAATATAAAGAACGGATGTTTGAAGAAACAGACACCGAAATAGCACCCTGGAGTATCATTAAGGCCAACCGAAAGTCTAAAGCAAGGATTGAGGTCATCAAAAAAATATTGGATACAATCCCTTATACCCCTAAAGATGTAGCCGGAATTGACTATATCATTAAAAAAGAAGGAGATTCGGAATAGGTTAATATTAATAGTCAAAAAGCCAATATCAACCTGATTTGATTGTTCCTGCCGGCAATTTTTTTCAACCGTTTTTATTTGCGAGCTGAAATTAAATCAAGCTGATTTTATAGCTCTAAACTTCTTCGTATCGGAAACATTTGGTTTCATGATCGTTGACCATGCCGGTTGCCTGCATATGTGCATAGACAACGGTGCTGCCAACAAATTTAAATCCGCGTTTATTTAAGTCCTTACTAATAGCATCGCTTAAAGGTGTATTGGCAGGAACGTCATTAATTTTCCGGAATGAATTCTTAATGGGTTTGCCATTGGTAAAGGCCCAAATATAATCGCTGAAACTTCCGAAATCTTCTTG
>JABDPU010000290.1 GCA_013042625.1 Flavobacteriaceae bacterium
ACGGAAGACGACCTGGCCATAGTAAGGGCCTTGAGATCGGTTACAGATTCGGTTTTCAGAATTGATGCCAATTGTGCATGGAGTGTTGACCAAACCCTGGAATACGCTCCAGAATTAAAAAACCTTGACGTGGAGTTCATTGAGCAACCTTTGCCGGCAGATAAATGGGATGACATGCGGTACCTTAAAGATCGATGCGAATTGCCGTTAATAGCCGATGAGAGTTGTAAGAGATTTGATGATATTAAATTATGTGCAAATTCTTTCGACGGTATCAATATTAAATTGATGAAATGCGGCGGATTAAGCCCTGCATTACGAATGATTGATACTGCGCGAAATTATGGCCTAAAGGTAATGGCAGGCTGTATGACCGAATCGACCATAGGCATATCCAATTTGGTTCAGATTGCCCCACTATTAGACAGCATTGATGCTGATGGAGCCTTGCTTTTAAAAAAGGATATTGCCAGCGGAGTAAAACTGGTCGATGGCAGGATTAAATTCAGTGAAAAACCGGGCTCGGGAACAAGCCTTTTTTAGTCTAATTTTTCCACAAAAATTGTTAATAACTTGTAGGCTTAAACCCCCTTATAATTAGCATCTCCACATCCATTTAATTATCTTTGTTTTGCAACAAAAATGATGCTTTGTAGCGTCATTTTTTTTATGTCTAAAGTTTTAAAAAATCAGTCCGAATTTCATATGAGTGAACAACCTAAAAAACAGTATTCTGCAGATAGTATCCAGGCCCTGGAGGGTATGGAACATGTACGTATGCGTCCCTCGATGTATATCGGTGATGTAGGAACCAGAGGATTGCATCATTTGGTGTATGAAGTAGTTGATAATAGTATAGATGAGGCCCTGGCCGGACATTGTGATAAGATCAGTGTTATCATTAATGAGGACAATTCAATTACCACAGAAGATAACGGGCGTGGTATACCTGTAGATACTCATAAAAAAGAAGGAGTTTCTGCACTCGAGGTCGTTATGACTAAGATTGGTGCCGGAGGTAAATTCGATAAGGATTCCTATAAGGTTTCCGGTGGACTGCATGGTGTTGGTGTAAGCTGCGTAAATGCACTTTCTGAACACCTTAAAGCCACGGTTTTTCGTGATGGAAAGATATGGGAACAGGAATATGAAAGGGGTAAGACATTATACCCTGTAAAATCTGTAGGAGCCTCAGATAAAAGAGGAACAGTCGTTACATTTCGCCCGGATAGTACAATATTCACTCAAGTGCGTGAATATAATTATGACACCCTTGCCAGTCGATTACGCGAATTAGCCTATCTGAACAAAGGCATTACCATAACGTTGACAGACAGAAGGCATAAAGATGAAAAGGGTGAGTTTGAAGGTGATACGTTCTATTCTGAAGAAGGATTGACAGAATTTGTTAAATACCTGGATGGTAACCGCGAACCTTTAATGAAAGACGTGATCTCTTTCGAAGGAGAGAAGAACGGCGTTCCGGTGGAAGTGGCTATGGTATATAATACCTCATTCGCCGAAAACCTGCATTCTTATGTCAACAATATTAATACCCATGAAGGTGGAACCCACTTAACAGGATTCCGTCGTGGTTTAACGCATACTCTTAAGAAGTACTCAGATAATTCAGGGATGACCGACAAGCTTAAATTTGATATTGCCGGTGATGATTTTCGTGAAGGGCTAACTGCCATTATCTCTGTAAAGGTTGCTGAACCGCAATTTGAGGGTCAGACCAAAACCAAATTGGGAAATCGTGAGGTATCTGCATCGGTTAGCCAGGCAGTTTCTGAAATGCTTACGAATTACTTGGAAGAGCATCCCGATGATGCTAAGATAATTGTACAAAAAGTTATACTCGCGGCTCAGGCTCGTCATGCGGCCCAGAAGGCACGGGAAATGGTGCAGCGTAAAACCGTCATGAGTATTGGAGGTTTACCCGGAAAACTGAGTGATTGCTCCGAACAGGATCCGGCTAAATGTGAGGTATTCCTGGTTGAGGGTGATTCGGCGGGTGGAACAGCTAAACAAGGCCGAGACAGAGCCTTTCAGGCCATACTCCCTTTACGTGGTAAGATCCTGAATGTAGAAAAGGCGATGCAACACAAAGTCTTTGAAAACGAGGAGATTAAAAACATATTTACAGCCTTAGGTGTCACAATTGGAACTGAAGAGGACAGCAAAGCCTTGAATCTTTCTAAACTGCGTTACCATAAGATTGTGATCATGTGTGATGCCGATATCGACGGCAGCCATATCGCCACCCTGATCCTGACATTTTTCTTCCGGTACATGAAGGAATTGATAGAAAACGGCCATGTTTATATCGCTACGCCACCGCTTTACCTCGTCAGTAAAGGCAAAAAGAAGAAATATGCCTGGAATGATCAGGAACGTGATGAAATTGTTGAAGAATTTGGAGACAATTGTAAGATTCAACGCTACAAAGGTCTTGGTGAAATGAATGCAGGGCAACTTTGGGATACAACTATGAACCCTGAATTCCGAACACTACGCCAGGTGAATATCGATAATGGAACAGAGGCCGACCGTATTTTCTCAATGTTAATGGGTGATGAAGTACCGCCAAGGCGTGAGTTCATCGAAAAGAATGCAATTTACGCGAATATTGATGCTTAATTCAACATAATAAATTAATTGCGAAAAGGCACTGGATTTCATTCAGTGCTTTTTCATTTCCAGCCAATTAATTCGTAATTTTGCAATCGAAAAATTCAATGCTTAAAAAATTCCAAATATGAAAGTTACAGTTGTAGGAGCAGGTGCCGTTGGTGCCAGTTGCGCCGAGTATATCGCTATTAAAGATTTTGCCTCTGAAGTCGTTTTGCTAGATATTAAAGAAGGTTATGCCGAAGGTAAAGCCATGGACCTCATGCAAACCGCCTCTCTGAACGGATTTGATACCAAGATCACTGGTACTACCAATGATTATTCAAAAACAGCAAATAGTGATATTTGTGTGATTACCTCGGGAATCCCAAGGAAACCGGGAATGACACGTGAAGAACTTATCGGTATTAACGCGGGAATTGTTAAAACTGTAGCAAATAGTTTGCTGGAGCATTCTCCAAATGCTGTATTCATCGTTGTGAGCAACCCAATGGATACGATGACCTACCTGGTTCATAAAACGACCAACCTTCCGAAGCATAAAATCATAGGTATGGGTGGTGCATTAGATTCGGCTCGATTTAAATACAGGTTGGCCGAAGCTCTTGACGCTCCTATAAGTGATGTGGATGGTATGGTGATTGGTGGCCATAGCGATAAAGGGATGGTGCCATTAACCCGTCATGCAACGCGAAATAGCATTAAGGTTACCGAATTTCTTTCCGAGGAACGCTTAAACCAGGTTAAAGAAGATACTAAGGTTGGAGGAGCAACTCTAACAAAGCTTCTGGGTACTTCGGCATGGTATGCTCCGGGAGCTGCTGTAAGCGGATTGGTGCAAGCCATCGCATGTGATCTGAAAAAGATGTTCCCATGTTCAACGCTTTTAGAAGGAGAATACGGATTGAATGATATTTGTATTGGTGTACCGGTTGTCCTTGGAAAAAATGGTATTGAAAAGATCGTTGATATCGAATTGAACGATGCCGAAAAGGCACATATGCAGGAAAGTGCAGCTGGTGTGAAAAAGACCAATGGCTTGCTTGATGTATAGCTGAGAAACAAGAAAAAATACCTGAAATAACCCCCAAAATTTAAGAGCAACTTAATCGTTGCTCTTATTTATTAAATCGACCAAATGTATTGGCATTTCACTGCGTAAACCCTATATTTGCTCGTTTTTAAAAATCAGAAATTAAAAAATAAGCATAATGCAGAATAAAGGATTAGTCAAGTTATTCGCAATTTTATTTGGATTAGTCAGTATTTACCAACTTTCATTTACATTCAAGGCTAATCAAATAGAGGATGCCGCCAAGCAATATGCCATAGAGAAAATATCGGAAGATCAGCAGGATTATGATGCCTTACGAGGTATTGAAGAAACCCGCTATCTCGACTCTATTTCAGCCCTTGACCAGGTGTTCAATTTGGGTATTGCTAAGTTCAAGTACAACGAGGTAAAAGACAAGGCGATGAACCTCGGACTGGATCTTAAAGGTGGAATCAATGTTATCCTGCAGATTTCAGTAAAAGATATCCTTAAAGGATTGTCGAACGATAGTTCAGACCCAATTTTCAACAGGGCTTTGACAGATGCTGAAGAACTGCAGAAGAATAGTCAGAACACATATCTTGAAGATTTCTTCATTTCCTTTGATGCCATCAAAGGAGATACAAAACTGGCATCACCCGATATCTTTGCTAATCGTACACTTAGTGAAGAGATTACATTCAATATGACCGATGAGGAAGTTAAACCCATACTCAGAAGAAAAATCGATGAGTCTGTAGTTTCGGCCTTTGAAGTCCTGAGAAAACGTATCGACCAGTTCGGTGTAACCCAACCCAATATCCAGCGACTTGGAAATTCGGGAAGAATCCTGGTTGAATTGCCTGGTGCAAGAGATGTCAATCGTGTAAAAAAATTACTTCAGGGAACCGCTCAACTCGAATTTTGGGATGTTGAGAACTCTCAGAATTTAGGAGCTTTCCTCTCCCAGGCTAATACGGCCTTGAGAGCAAGCGCAGAACCTGAGCAAGCAGAAGAGACAACTGAAGATGAAGGTATTGATGATGAAGATTCTCAAATTGAAGAGTTACTGGGCGAATCCGATATCGACACTACAGCAGTGGACGAAGAAAGTGATTTAACCAAAAGTTTCTTCTATGCGCCAACAGTGCCTTCAGCAATGGTCTCTATTTCGAAGGCCGATAAAGATGTGATTAAAGCTTACCTGGAATCTGATGAAGCGAAAGCCGCTCTTCCAAACGATGCTAAATTCACCACCTTTGCTTTTGGTATAGAAGATGAGACTATCGATTTCGTTAATGTCTTTGCATTAAAAGGAAACCGAGAGGATAAACCTGAGTTAAGTGGTGCCGTTATTACCGATGCTCGTCAGATTTATGATGAGTTCAGTAAACCGGCCGTTTCCATGGACATGAACCTTAAGGGGGCTAAGATCTGGGAAGAAATGACTGGAAGGGCCTTTAACCAGCAATCGCAGATCGCGATCGTTCTGGATGATATTGTTTACTCTGCCCCTGGTGTAACAACCGGACCAATTAGTGGTGGTAGTTCCCGAATTACAGGTGATTTTTCTTTAACTGAGGCGCAAGACCTTGCGAATGTATTGCGAGCTGGTAAACTACCGGCTTCTGCTGATATTGTTCAGGCTGATGAAGTAGGGCCTTCACTTGGGCAGGAAGCCATTGATACCGGTAAGAAGTCCTTCGCCATTGCACTGATCCTGGTATTGATCTGGATGATCTTTTACTATGGAAAAGCGGGGATATTCTCCGATTTAGCACTTGTGCTCAACATATTACTGATCTTCGGAATCCTTTCCGGTCTTGGTGCGGTTCTTACCTTGCCTGGTATTGCCGGTATCGTTTTAACCGTAGGTATTTCGGTGGATGCAAATGTTCTGATCTATGAAAGGGTTCGTGAAGAACTGGCAAAAGGAAAAGGACAGAAGGAAGCGGTTAAAGATGGATTTGCCAATGCATTATCTTCTATTCTTGATGCGAATATTACAACGGGTTTAACCGCCCTGATACTTTTCGTGTTTGGAACTGGGCCTATTAAAGGTTTCGCGACTACCTTATTGATCGGTATTCTTACATCATTGTTTACAGCAATATTCATTACAAGGTTGCTAATCGATTGGTATGTGAACCGAGGTGGCAAATTGGATTTCTCAACAAGATTGACAAAAGGCCTGTTCAGAAATATCAATATAAATTTCCTCAAGAAAAGAAAGTTAGCCTATGTGGTTTCGTTTGTAATTATAATTGGTGGATTGGCCTCTCTATTTACAACAGGTCTTGATGAAGGTATCGACTTTGTTGGTGGACGAACCTATCAGGTGAGATTTGCCCAGGATATGAATCCGGAAGAGGTAAAGACTGCCGTTAATGCGACCTTCGGAAGTTCGGAGGTTAAGACTATTGGTAATCCGAATCAGCTTAAGATTTCAACCAAATATAAGATAGACGAGAATTCAGCAGAGGCCGATGAAGAAGTTCAGAGAAGCCTGTATGATGCGATTGTACCGTTCTTACCTGACGGATTTACTTATAACCAGTTTGTTGCAGGAGAAAATAACATCGGGAAAATGTATTCCGGAAAAGTAAGTCCGACCATTGCCGATGATATCAAACGTTCTTCAGTATGGGCGATTCTTGGATCATTAATCGTAGTGTTCTTATATATCTTATTACGATTTAAGAAATGGCAATTCTCATTGGGCGCGGTTGCTGCCGTATTCCATGATGTATTGATCGTTCTTGGTATATTCTCCATCGCATGGCGCTTTATGCCATTCAGCATGGAGATCGACCAGGCTTTTATTGCAGCAATTCTAACAGTTATTGGATACTCCCTGAATGATACGGTGGTAGTATTTGACCGGATCAGGGAATTCCTTAATGAACACACGAGTTGGGAATTCGATCGTACGGTAAATTCTGCATTGAACAGTACCTTAAGCCGTACCTTGAACACCTCTCTTACCACATTAGTGGTGTTGTTGGCAATGTTTCTCTTCGGAGCAGATTCGCTTCGCGGATTGTTATTTGCCTTGATCGTTGGTGTGATTGTAGGTACATATTCTTCGGTGTTCATTGCAACTCCAATTATGCATGACACCTTGAAAAGGTCTTATAAAAAAGAATAATTGATAAAAGATATTGATTTTAAAAACCCTTGCCTTTGGCAGGGGTTTTTTAATTTACCTTATAATCGATGCTGTCACCAACCTTAATATCCAGCTGATCTGATAGGCCGCCATTAATTTCAAAAACGTATTGAGCCGGAACATTCGATGGAAGTGAAGACTCATCAAGTGGCTTGGTATTTTTTTGAAAACTGACAATGGTTTTATCACTCCCGATGTAAATGATATCTAAAGGAATATATGTGCTCTTCATG
The DNA here is from genome assembly GCA_013042625.1 of Flavobacteriaceae bacterium. GTDB lineage: Bacteria > Bacteroidota > Bacteroidia > Flavobacteriales > Flavobacteriaceae > SHLJ01. Next base: position 7,070 of record JABDPU010000290.1, read on the forward strand.
TAAAATGAACGAAGATTGTTATTCGGAAAGATGAAAAGCATACCCTGGTCATTTTCCATGGATTTTCTGTCCATCAAACCTCTTTGTCGCTCATATTCATCATCGGCAATCTCGATTGAGAACTGAGCTTTAACCGAATCGGTCCGGGCTTCATAAACCTTGAGATCTCCATCTTTTCTGAATTTGATTTTTATGGGTTGCATGACCTTCTGACTTTCCTGCTTGCAAGAACTCAAAAGAAGGACAGCTCCTAAAACCAAAGATACTGTCAGCTTAATTCTACTCATCATTTCTTAGGCTTATAAATAAACATAAAATACAATCCGATCAGTATAAAAGGAATACTCAGTACCTGCCCTGTATTCAAAGAAAACAACCAGTCTTCCCGGCCTTCAACCTGGGCAATTTTAAAGCGCTCAACGAACAATCGGATGGCAAATAACATTACAAGAAATGAGCCAAAAAGAAATCCTGGCTGATCACCTTTATTTTTCTTCCAGTATAAAAAGTAGAGGATCAGGAAAACGAATACATAGCCAAAGGCCTCATAAAGTTGTCCGGGATGCCTGGCCAGGTCGTCATATTGTTTAAAGATAACACCGTAATTACTGTTGGTGACCTTTCCTATCATTTCTGAATTGAAGAAATTCCCGATGCGCACAAAAATCGCACCTATGGCAACCGGAATTACAATTCGGTCCAGGATCCAAAGCACTGTTCTCTTAAGCTTATAACGATTATACAGATACATTGAAATGATCATTCCAACGGCTGCACCGTGACTGGCCAGTCCCCTGAAACCGTAAAACCTGTAACCCTTTATTCCGAGGATACTACCATTAGGATCTTCCCTGATGGGCAGTAGGATTTCTACCAAATGATCTTTAAAATAATCCCAGCTGTAGAAGAATACTTCTCCCAGTCGGGCACCAAGTAAAAGTCCGAGCACCGAATAGATAAAAAGAGAATCCAAATTGTCCTGTGATTCCTTCTCTTTATTATAAATTTTCTTCATCAAGGTGTATCCGACTAAAAATGCCACGATCCACATCAAACTGTAATAATGAATGGTAAATGTATCGGTGATTTTTATTCCTTCTGAAGCGGGATCCCAAACGATCTGTAAGAAATGCATAGGCTTATTTTAGGTTGTAAATATATATAAACGATTTGGATTAAATCTGTTGAACCATCATCAGCTCGGTTCATTATTATCCTTTCTTTCAGGAACCGGATCATATCCCGATCCGCCCCAGGGATGACAGCTAAAAATTCTTTTGAGTGCCAACCTACCGCCATTCCAGAGCCCATGTTTTTGTAGAGCTTCAACGGTATAATGTGAACAGGTCGGCTGATATCTGCAAGTTGATGGTAATAGAGGTGATATCAAAACCTGGTAGACCCTGACTAGAAAGATGAATGGTGCGATAAGAATTCGCTTCAGCATGGATTAGTTAGTCGAAAAAGTAGTTCCTTCTTTACCGTCTTTAAGTTGAATGCCAACAGCAGCCAGTTCATCCCGAATCTTATCAGATAAAGTAAAATCCTTATTCGCCCTGGCTTCTGCTCTTAATTGAATGAGTATTTCAACAGTTTCAGCCAGTTTATCACCGCTTTCGGCCTGTGCGGTTTCGTTCTCAAGTCCTAAAACATCAAAAACAAAGGCGTTCATGGTCTCCTGAAGAGCCTTAAAATCGTTTTCACTTACCGATGCTTTTCCATCTTTAATCTGGTTGATAAATTTAACCGCCGCGAACAATTCTGCAATCAGGGTTGGCGAATTGAAATCGTCATTCATCGCATCATAGCACTTCTGCTTCCATGCATCCACATCAAATTCGGTGGTTTCTGCAGATGGTTGAAGTTGTTCCATGTTAGCAACCGCTTCCATCAATTTGTTGTGACCTTTCTCACTGGCCAGTAATCCGGCGTTTGTAAAATCGAGAATGCTTCGGTAATTGGCCTGAAGCATGAAGAACCTGGCAACACTGGGTGAGTAAGCCTTCGTAATATGAGGATTGTCTCCGCTAAAGATTTCGTTTGGCAAAATATAATTGCCAGTTGATTTAGCCATTTTCTTGCCGTTCATGATCAGCATATTGGCATGCATCCAGTAGTTGACCGGACTTTGTCCGTTGCATGCTTCAGCTTGTGCAATTTCACATTCGTGATGGGGAAACTTAAGATCCATTCCACCTCCATGAATATCGAACTGCTCACCTAAATATTTGGTGCTCATCGCGGTACATTCGAGGTGCCATCCTGGAAAACCATCACTCCATGGCGAGGGCCATCTCATTATATGCTGAGGCTCTGCCTTCTTCCAAAGGGCAAAATCCTGTGGATTACGTTTATCACTTTGACCATCCAGTACCCTGGTATTGTGAATTAAGTCTTCAATATTTCGTCCACTCAACTTTCCATAATGATGAGATTCATTGTATTTCAGGACATCAAAATATACCGAACCATTGACCTCATAAGCCAGTCCTTTATCAAGAATCTCTTTTATGATCTCGATCTGTTCGATGATATGTCCCGTTGCTGTTGGCTCTATGCTGGGTGGAAGGAAATTAAAAGTGTCGAGAATAGTATGGAAATCAACAGTATACATCTGTACAACTTCCATGGGCTCGATCTGCTCAATCCTGGCCTTTTTTGCAATCCGATCTTCACCTTCGTCAGCATCATTTTCCAGGTGTCCTGCATCGGTGATATTCCTGACATAGCGGACCTTATAACCGAGGTGTTTAAAATACCTGAAAATCATATCGAATGACATGAATGTTCTTACATTCCCGAGATGAACATTGCTGTAAACCGTTGGTCCACAAACATACATGCCTACATGACCTTCATTAATTGGTTTAAAGTCTTCTTTCTTTCCGCTAAGCGAATTGTAGATTTTAATTTGCTGTTCCTTGTAGAGCATGATCGGGCAGGAAATATTGATTTAGAAGGTGGTATCCAGGTTAATATAATCAAGAAACTCCCTTCTGACAGATTTGTCCTTGAATTGTCCTCTGAATTCAGAAGTTACCGTACTGCTTTCAATGTCTTTAATTCCTCTTGAATTCACACAAAGATGTTTGGCATCGATTACACATGCTACATCTTTTGTATTCAGAATCTGCTGCAATTCCTCAACAATCTGAATGGTAAGGCGCTCCTGTACTTGCGGTCGTTTAGCAAAATAATCTACTATACGATTCATCTTAGACAGGCCTACAACCCTTCCTGATGAAATATAAGCGACATGTGCTTTCCCAACAATAGGTAAAAGGTGATGTTCGCAGGTAGAATAAAGAGTGATATTTTTCTCGACCAGCATTTCACCGTACTTATACTTGTTTTCAAAGGTGGATGCGTTCGGCTTTTTTTCAGGATCCAATCCACCGAACAGTTCATTAACAAACATCTTAGCCACACGATTAGGTGTGCCATTTAAACTATCGTCAGTCAGATCAAGACCAAGGGTTTCAAGAATATGACGGATATCGTCTTTAATGATATCGATTTTCTCCTCTTGCGTTAATTTAAAGGCATCCTGCCTTAGTGGTGTATTTGACGAAGTTCCTATGTGTTCATCCCCCAGGGCGTCGTATTTATCTGAATTATTTTCGAATTTCATAGTGTAATGTGCTAGAGCTCATTTTTCAAGCCACAAAGATAGTTAATAAAAAATATCTTTTCCTGGTAGGAAAATGAATATTAAAGCTGTTGTATTCATAGATTCAGCATTATTTTCCTTTTATCGAATAATTAGCCCCAGTTAGTAAAATTTTGCTAAATTTCAGGTTCCAACACATTTAAAAAGCTTATGAAATTGGGGTTTCAAAGCTTCGCTCTGTTAGCATTGTTATTTTTACCTCTCCAGGGTGTGGCACAATCGAGTATCAGACCGGATTCAGGTCCGTTGACGGCAAAAGAATTATCGAACTTGCAAGAAGTTTTCGGTAATCATCTTCATGACCGTATTTTGAGTCGTCCAAATATGCTGGCCGAAATCAAAGATGTTCTGAGAAATAGAATACAAATTGTAAAACTGGACAATCCGCAGGATCAGAAATCCTGTTCTTTACTCTCAGATGTTGCTTTATATAGTGCCTTCAATCCAGACATCAAAAGAGATAAACGATTTGATCCCTCAAGTTTTAATCCGTTGAAGTATGCCTTCAACTATCGTATTAACGGTGCTTCTATGTATCGCGTCGATCAGACAAACTATTACATCATCATCAATCCGCGTAGCACCGAATAATCCTTTGAAATGAGACTCATTTTATTATATATAATCCTTTTATTAAGCTTTCCGGCATTCGGACAGGTATATACCATGCAAAACGGTAGTGTAACGACTTGCTCCGGTACATTTTATGATTCGGGAGGCAGCGCCAATTTTTACCAGAATGGCGAGAGTTATGTTTTTACTATTTGTCCGGATAGCCCCGGTCAATTTGTCCAGTTAGATTTTACCGAATGGTCCACCCAACCGGGTGCAGACATTATGTTTATATATAACGGACCTAATACGGGTTCTCCATCTTTTAATGGATTGGGATGGTCGGGGACAGCATTGACAGATGGTCCGGGACTTGTGCAGGCCACTTCTACCAATGCCAGTGGCTGTTTAACTGTAGAATTCATCTCTAATGTAACTGCAGCATCACAAGGTTGGGCAGCAACTATCTCTTGCTTTGAGCCCTGTCAAACTATTGTGGCTCAGCTCGATTCTGCGACTCCTGCTCCAAATGTGGATGGATATATTAGGGTCTGTCCCGATGAACAGATCACCCTTGAAGGAAGCGGTGTCTTTGGGTTGGATGGTACAGGTGCTACATATGAATGGGTTGATCAAAATAACACAGTGCTTGGTACCGGGACCAGTGCAACTTTTTCTTATCCTGATCCTGGCGTATACATTGTAAATCTTAACATCACAGATACAAATCCATCAGGCTGTATGAATACTAACCTGTTGAATCAGGTCATTCAGGTATCAACCGAACCTGATTTTACCGGAACTGCAGCGGCTGACACCGAAATTTGTTTTGGTGATTCAACTACCATTGATGGTGCTGTTACACCAGTCCAATTTGTAAATGATTGTACACCACCTGTTAGTGGAACGACTTTCCTTCCGGACGGATCAGGAGCGTCATATACTACTTGTATTACTGTAGATTGCTATGATTCAAGTCAAACACTTACCGATATAAACCAGCTTTTGAGTATTTGCCTTAATATGGAACATACTTACCTGGGAGACCTTGATATTATTATTACGAGTCCGAATGGACAGTCCTGTAACCTTAAGACATTTGCTGCTGGTGGAGGAGGTACTTTTCTGGGTGGAGCCGATGATATAAGTGCCACAGACCCGGGAACAGGATATGATTATTGTTTTTCTATGGCGGCAACTACAATCCTTGTCAATGGGAATTTGGTGGTTTTACCTGAAAGTTTACCAGCTGGGAATGCCTCCATTGAACCCGGAACCTATCTTCCCGAGGAGTCTTTTGCTTCCTTATTGGGAAGTCCTTTAAACGGTCAGTGGTGTATTGAGGTTATTGATAACCTGACCATTGATAACGGTTATATTTTTTATTGGGGAATGGATTTTGATCCAAATCTCCAGCCTCCCGAATTATCGTTTACACCAGCTGTCACTTCTGAAGGCTGGGATCCTGATCCATCGATAACAGCAACTGCTGGAAATACCATAACCGTGCAACCTGCTACTGCTGGTACACATTGCTACACCTATCGTATAACAGATGATTTTGGATGTGAATATACAGAGCAGGTTTGTATTGATGTATATCCGGAAATAATTAACGACCCACCGAATAACCTAATAATCTGTAATGGAGGTCCTCCTCCTTACATATATGACCTCACGCAAAACGATGGGGTTGTCCTGACTTCTAATCCAAGTCCGGGTGATTATGCGGTGACCTATTATGAAACTCAGGCTGATGCCGATAACGAAACAAACCCAATTGTTAATCCGGCGACATATTCCGGATTTGACGGTCAAATAATATATGTGCGAATTGAATATCTATCCACCGATTGTTATGAAACCTCATCCTTCTCCTTAAATGTTTCAGGCTTACCGACAATAGATCCGGTTGCTGACCTTGAGACTTGTGATGATGTGTCAAATGATGGGGTTGAGCAATTCGATTTAACAGTGCAGGATCTGGGAATACTTGGAGTTCAAGACCCAAGCGTGTATACTGTGACTTACTATGAAACCGCAGCAGATGCGGCCGCAGGTACTAATGCCCTCGTGAGTCCATATACCAATATTGCTAATCCACAGCCGGTTTTTGCTCGTGTTGAAGCGATCAGTGATACCAGTTGCTTCTTTTCATCTGCATTGCCAGTCTTCGATCTAATTGTTAATCCACAGGGTGTTGCTAATAATGTCCCTGATCTGGAAGTTTGTGACGATGCGTCTAATGACGGGATAGAAGCTTTTGATTTGGAATCTCAAACAGCAGGTGCGCTTGGTGGTCAATTGCCAGCCGATTATACCGTGACTTACCACGAGTCCCAGGCCGATGCCGATGCAGGGGTGAATGCTTTGGTCAGTCCTTATAACAATATTTCAAATCCACAGACGATTTATTTTAGGGTTGAGGAAAATTCTAACCCTACATGTTTTTCAACAAATACTTTTGAACTTATAGTAAACGCCGTTACAGATGTTGTGGCAATGACGCCTCTTGAAGTATGTGATGATGATACGGACGGATTTGCTGAATTCACTCTGACCGATAAAGATGTTGAGGCCCTCAACGGACAAACCGGAGTTAGCATATCATATTATGAGACACAGGCCGATGCCGATGCAGGATTAAACCCACTGGCCAGCCCTTATATGAATACGTCTAATCCTCAGACTATTTATATCAGATTAGAGAATGACACCACAGGATGTTATAATACCACAACCTTAAATCTGGTGGTCAATCCTTTGCCAGTTGCTTCAGTCCCAACCGCATTGGAGGCTTGTGATGATGACCAGGATGGAATAACTGCATTTGACCTGACTTTAAAAGACATTGAAGTAACCGGAGGCGTTCCAGGTATTTTAGTAAGCTGGCATGAAACCCTTGCCGATGCCCAAAATGATGTTAATGCTCTGGCTTCCCCATATACCAATATCACTCCTGTGACTCAAACGGTTTATGGAAGGGTTTATAATAGTTCTACAGGTTGTTTTGTTACGGTGGAATTGGTTTTGATTGTCAACCCTCTTCCCGTTGTTAGTGCAGTGTCCGATTTCGAATTGTGCGACTATACCAATACCGGAGATTTAATTGAATCATTTGATTTAACATCAAAAGATGGTGAAACTATCAATGGCCAGGCTGATGTGCTGGTAGCCTATTATGAATCACTTGCCGATGCACAGGCACAAACTAACCCTCTTGTTAGTCCATACGATAATATAAGCAATCCGCAAACCATATGGTATGCACTGGAACATCAAATTACTGGATGTGTAAACATAGGAAGTTTCGATTTGTTTGTTAACGATCTTCCCGCGCTGCAAGCACCAACACCTCTTGAGGTGTGCGATGATTCCAATCCAGATGGAATTACATCAATTGACCTTTCTGAAAAGAATGATGAGATCACCGCTTCGAATCCGTCCTATTCGGTGAGTTATTACCTGACGCAGGCGGACGCCGATTCAGGCATTAATCCTTTACCGATCCCCTATACCAATGTGAGCAATCCTCAAACGATCTATGCTCGTGGTGAAGATATTAACACGGGTTGTTATGCTACGGTATCCCTGGATTTAATTGTAGAGCAGGCTCCTGTGGCGAACGTACCTCCACCTTTGGAGTTTTGTGATCCGGATGCAG
>JABDPU010000291.1 GCA_013042625.1 Flavobacteriaceae bacterium
CAACTTCATTCTCATTTTCGTAAAACACCTTATAGGCGCCTAATGTCATGGCTCCGCCCAGTGCTGAAACTAAAATTAATGTCAAAATCTTTTTCATATATCAACGTTTTAGTTAAGTAAAAGGCTAACGATCAAAAATAAATATTTATTGAAGTAGCATTTTAACTTTAACTACTATTTAACAGCGGTTTTAAGCTTCAATTATTCCTATCTTTATCGCGACTAAAATGAGACATAGATTTACTAAATATCAGGGCGCCGGGAATGATTTTATCATAATAGATAACCGTGAAAGAGAATTTGAGAAATCAGAAGCGGTTATTAAAAGATTGTGTGACAGGCATTTTGGGATTGGTGCTGATGGCATGATATTATTAGAAAATGACCCTGCAAGTGATTTCCGTATGGTCTATTATAATGCCGATGGAAGGGAAAGCAGTATGTGTGGTAATGGAGGACGCTGTATAGTTCGTTATGCACGATCACTGGGAATTATAAAAGATACTGCCATTTTTAGTGCAATAGACGGATTGCATGAAGCCTTTATTGAATCAGAACTGGTTAAACTGAGGATGCTTGATGTTAAGGAAATAAGAAAAATTGGTGATGATTTGATATTGGATACTGGTTCTCCACATTATATCACTATGAGAGAAAATCTGGATCAATTGAAGGTTAAAGAGGAAGGTGCAAAGATTCGCTATTCAGATTTGTTTTCAGAACGGGGAATTAATGTGAATTTTGTTTCCCAAGCAGGCCCCTCAGAATTCAGAGTCAGAACTTATGAGCGAGGCGTAGAGGATGAGACCCTTTCCTGTGGAACAGGTGTAACGGCCGTTGCAATCGCTATGTATTTCAGTGGATTAGCTAAAGATAATTCAGTAATATTAAATACTGAAGGCGGTAAACTCAGGGTTGAATTTGAGCCTGAAAATGATCATTTTAAAAATGTATATTTAATTGGTCCCGCCGAGGCGGTATTTGATGGTTTAATATGAAAACATTAATCGGACAGAATATTCGTTTAAGAGCCCTGGAGCCTGAAGACCTTGATTTCATTTATAATATCGAGAATGATGAAGAAATATGGGCTATCGGGAACACTAGGACACCATTTTCCAAGTTTGTTTTAAAAGAATACCTTGAAAATGCCCATAAGGATATATATGAGGTCAAGCAATTGCGGTTGGTGATTTGTGATTTAAAGGATCGGGCCTTGGGACTGATCGATCTGTTTAATTTTGATTTTACTCATAAAAGAGCAGGAACAGGTCTGGTGATCAAAAGTAAAGATGACAGGGGAAAGGGGATAGGCAAAGAAGCTCTCGGCCTTCTGGTGAATTATTGTTTTGAGCAACTCAATCTGCACCAGCTCTATTGCAACATAGGTGCTGATAATGAAGCCAGTTTGAGGCTTTTTAAATCGGTTGGGTTCGAAGAAATTGGTGTAAAAAAAGACTGGAATCTTGTTCGTGGCCAATACCAGGATGAGATTTTATTGCAATACATAAATCAGGATGAACATTAAGAAAATTGCGTTGGCAGTAGTTTTGATTGGTCTGCTAGGCTTTGCCTTTTTTGCATACTACGTCTACAATGCTATGTTTGTTGATAATACCGCTTTTAATAATGAGGAAGCATGTATTTTCATCAAAACAGATGCAAGCTTTTCTGAAGTCAGTAATGACCTGGAACCCCTGCTTCAGGATATAGGTACATTCGAAGCATTGGCGCGCCGAAAAAAGTATGTAAATAATATAAAGCCAGGAAAGTACTGTATCAAAAAGGGTATGACCAATAATGATATCATCAATACCATTCGAAGTCAGAACTTTCCTGTGAGATTGTCCTTTAATAACCAAAATTCCCTTCAGGAACTGGCTGGGAGGGTTGCTGAACAGATTGAAGCCGACAGTACCGATCTTATTTCAGCAATGACAGACAGCCTTTTCCTTAAAAAAAATGGATTTGACAACAAAACCGCTTTAGGTATATATATCCCGAACAGCTACGAGTTATTTTGGAACACCGATGCTGAAGATTTTCGAGAAAGAATGCTCAAAGAATACAAGCGATTCTGGAATAATAGCAGGCTGGAAAAGGCAAAAAGCATAGATCTGGCCCCAAAAGAGGTCATGACCCTGGCTTCTATTGTTCATGAAGAATCAAAACAAGCCGTTGAACAGCCAAGAATAGCGGGTGTTTATGTGAACCGGTTAAAATCTGCCTGGCCCCTGCAGGCCGACCCTACATTGAAGTTTGCAGCTTATCAATTATCAGAATATCAAGGAGTTGTGATAAAAAGAGTCCTTAATAAGCATAAAGAGATTGACTCACCCTACAATACTTATAAATATGCGGGATTACCACCAGGACCAATTGGAATGCCTGATATAACGGCTATCGATGCGGTTTTGAACTATGAAAAACATGATTACTATTACTTCGCAGCCGATGCTCAACGTCCTGGCTTCCATAAGTTCGCTAAGTCGCTCAGCCAGCATAATCGTAATGCCAATGAATACCAGCGATATTTGAATCAGCAGGGAATAAGACGTTAATCTTGAAGTCAGCCTTTCTTTTGTTATCTCTTGCTCTGACCGTGACATTCAACACCACGGCTCAATCTAAGATCAATCAACTCCTCGAACCCAGTGATACCTTGAATATCTCCCGAAAGCGAACAGTAATGATTTCGGAAATTTCGGCAGCTGGCCTCGGACTTGTAGGATTGAATCAATTATGGTATAGCGATTTCGAGAGGTCGTCCTTTAAAACCATAAATGATGGTGATGAATGGATGAAAATGGACAAACTTGGTCATGTATTCTCTGCATATCAGTTGACAAGACTTGGGGCTGAAACCATGGCCTGGTCTGGTGCTGAAAAAAAACAACAACTTATTTATGGGAATGCCTTAAGCCTTGGGTTTCTGACCACGGTTGAGGTTTTTGATGGGTTTTCAGAAGAATGGGGCTTCTCATGGCATGACTTTTCAGCTAATTTACTGGGATCTGGCTTGTATACGGCACAACAGCTGCTATGGGAAGAAGAACGAATAACTATAAAATTTTCTTTCAGGAGATCGGATTATGCGCCTCAGAATCCTTCAAAATTGGGTGATGGTTTCACCGAAGAATTATTTAAGGATTATAACGGTCAGACCTACTGGTTAAGCCTCAATCTTAGATCCTTTTTCAAAGAGTCAGGAATTCCACCCTGGTTAAACCTGGCCTTTGGTTATGGTGCAGATGGTATGCTTACAGGCGTGCCGGTTGATCCGGAAGGCATATTTATCAACCAGGATCGCTATGTACAATACTACCTGGGGTTGGACCTTGATCTTACTAAAATCAAGACTAATTCGCATGTTTTGAAAACCGTTTTTTCCATCTTTAATACGGTAAAAGTACCCCTGCCAACCCTGGAATTCTCGCGTAGGAAAAAACGCGTTTTTCGGCTGTTCTACTAATTTTAAGAAACGTTTAACGAGTAATTTTGTAAAAATTCAAATAAATCGTATCTTTGCAGGCTGAAAATGAGGGTGTTTTTGACCCCGAAATTTTTGCTTATGAACAAGGAAAATATAGCGTATTCTGCGCTTCCTGTAGTCGTATTTTTGAGTTTATTTTTTGCTCTTAATACCAGTTCTGAAATCAACTACGAACAGTATTTAGTAGACTGTTCTGTTGAAAGTCCTGAGGTACCTTCTGTATCCTTTATCGAGATAGCAAATAGTGAAAATCAATCCATTGAGTGCTTTGCACATCCCGTTTTAGGTAAGACATTTGTTGGTTTTAAGGAGGCCCTGGCGTTTAAGGAGTCCAGGGGAGACTACCGTTCTATTAATACACTTGGCTATCTTGGAAAATATCAATTCGGATCGGAAACACTTAAATTAATCGGTATTTATAATACCATGAAGTTTCTTGAAGATCCGGAACTCCAGGAGAAGGCATTCATTGCGAATACTATGCGTAACAAATGGATCTTGCGCCGTGATATCAAACGCTTTGTTGGAAAGAGAATTGATGGTGTTGATGTAACCGAATCCGGTATTCTTGCAGCAGCCCATCTTGCTGGTCCCGGAAACGTGAAACGTTACCTGAGGAGTTATGGAGCCATTGGGTTCACCGATGACTATGGGACTACTGTGCGTAACTATATGCGTAAATTCTCCGGTTATGACACCTCATACATCAAACCGGATAAAAAAGCGAAGGTAACCTTCTTGCTTTAATCTTTGTGTAGTATAAATATGGTGGGCCTTTTATGAAGGTCGATAGTCTCATTTTTCCATTCTGCCACTGTTTTTGTCCGAATATATTCCGTTGGCAGGCTTAGATCTGAAGCAACACAAATTCTTGTCATATTTCCAAGAACCTGCATTATGTCCTGCAATAATTGATTATTCCGGTATGGGGTCTCAATAAAAATTTGAGTCTGGTTCCGTTCTGCAGAAAGTCTTTCAAGCCGTTTTAGCTCCTTCTTGCGTTCAGATTTATCTATAGGAAGGTATCCATTAAAGGTGAAACTCTGTCCGTTCATTCCGGAGCTCATCAAGGCCAGGATAATTGAAGATGGCCCTACCAGGGGAACCACCCGAATATCTTTTTCATGCGCCATTCTGACGATCTCTGATCCGGGATCAGCAACAGCCGGACAACCAGCTTCGGAAAGCAAACCAACATGTTCACCTTCAAGGCATGGATCGAGAAATGAGGGCAGCTCACTTTCATCCGTGAATTTATTCAGAACTGATATGGAGAGAGAACCCTGTGACTTTTTCGGACTAATTCTTTTTATAAACCTACGTGCGGTCTTTTCGTTTTCTACAATAAAATAATCGGTTTCTTCAACTATCTTTTTAATAGACAACGGTAAGACTTCCAAGGGTGGATTGTCTCCAATTCTAGTGGGAATCAAATAAAGGCGTCCAGGAAGGGTTTGCATGTTTATTTTTTGATAAGCTTTCTCCGGTAAAGCTGTCCCGAAGCATCTAAAACACTTACAATATATAAACCTTTTGCTAATCCTGACAATGAAATCTCAGTATCTATTCCAGGGCCCGGTATTGTCATTTGAATTCTTTTCCCCAAAATATCGCTTAATTCCCAATGAAGAATATTATTTATTCCATGAATATGGACCATGTCATCTGCCGGATTGGGAGTCAATTTCAAGGTTTGAAAGTTTTGTGGTTGATCACTTAAGGTTTCTTCAACAACTTTATAAATATTTCCGGTGGTAAGGGCAGCTACATATAATTCGTTGTTCTGATCTTCTCCAAATCCTGCGAATCCCTGTTCGCCAAAAGAGGCTGAGAAATCGATATTCCAGTTTAGTCCATCATAGCTTAAAGTACCGATGTCATTGCTGCAGTGGTCAGCAAAGAAATAGATACCGTAAAATCCCGGTATATTATTTCCCCTGTAGCGATATCCACCAGTTATAGAGCATCTGAACGGACCTGCGCTAACATGCGGGTATTCGGCAATAGGGAATGTCATACTTTCCTCTGACGCACAAGCTGTTAAATTATAAGAATTATAACCTTCATAACATCGCCAACCATAATTCTCACCACCTAATGAGCTTACTGGTTGTAAGTTGATTTCTTCTCTTGTTCCCTGGCCAACATCAGCAATCCAAAGATCCCCGGTTAGTGAGTCAAACGAAATACGCCATGGGTTTCGCAAGCCATAGGCCCAGATTTCTTCGAGTGTATTTGGGTCACCATCAGTCCTGAATGGATTATCGGAAGGAACTGAATAGGGTAGAGGTCCATCTATGTTGATCCTTAGTATTTTACCCATCAAGGTGTCGAGCCTCTGACCATTATTGGCTGAATCAGAAAAAGTACCGCCATCCCCAAGCGCAATGTAAAGATAGCCGTCCGGTCCGAAGGCCAGATCTCCCCCATTATGATTTGGAAAAGGTTGATCAACCGTAAGGACGATCATTTCAGAATTGGAGTCAGCCAGGTTTGGATTGGCTGGATCTACTGTGAATCTTGAAATAACCGTATCGTCCAAGTTATCGGTATAATGTACATAGAAATACCCATTATTCTGATAATCGGGATGGAAGGCCAGTCCCAGTAGTCCTCCTTCCTGGCCGATGCCTTCCGAATCAGCAACCTGGGATTCGATATTCAAAAAAGGAGTCGAATTCACTGAACCATCATTATTTAAAACTTTGATATATCCAAAGCGTTCAACCACAAACAATCTTGAATCTCCTGCATTCCTAATCGACAAAGGCATGTCAAAACCTGAGGCAATCAATTCTAAATCAACATTGGGTTGAGCAAAAATTGACTGAAACAAGACCAGGCTGAGGAGTTGAATAAATTTTGTTTTCACTATCTGAGTTCATGGGATCGGGGAAAAATGTAGAAAAAATACTTAAAAATGCCAGAAAAATCCGACGAACAGATTAGTTTTGTAGTTCTCTGGCAATCAGGTCACAAGCTTTATCCAGTAATTCGAACACAAAGTCAAAACCTTGATTACCACCATAATATGGATCTGGTACGTTTTGAACTTCAGCGGTTTTATCCCAATCCAGGATGAGGCTGACCATTGATCGGTGCTCTTCAGATTCTGCCAGGCGAACTACATTGTCGTAATTCGATTCGTCCATTACCAGAATATAATCGAAGGCCTCGAAATCTTCAACCACAAATTTACGCGCTCTCTGGTAACTAATGTCGATATTGTTTTTAAGAGCAACCGCAATGGATCTTGGATCTGGTTTTTCTCCAACATGATAAGCGGCTGTTCCAGCGGAGTCAATAAAAAATTCGGAATTGGTAACCTTAGATTTTAAAATTCCTTCGGCCAGAGGAGATCGGCAGATGTTGCCAAGACAGACCATAAGGACTTTTACCATATTCAGAGAGATAGTTTTTTAGTCAGGTCTTCTACATACTTCCTGAATTGCTTGTCGGTTGACGACAGATTGTCAACAGTTTTACAAGCGTGCAAAACAGTGGCGTGGTCTCGTTTCCCTATTTGAGAACCAATACTTGCCAATGAAGCTTTGGTGAATTTTTTTGCGAAGAACATGGCCAGCTGACGTGCCTGTACGATATGGCGTTTCCTTGTTTTCGACTGAAGGGTTTCAACATCCATTTGGAAATAATCGCTAACCACTTTCTGAATATAATCTATTGAGACCTCACGCTTGGTATTCTTAACAAACTTCTCAACGATCTCTTTTGCCAGGCCTAAAGTGATTTCTTTTTTATTAAACGAAGACTGGGCGATCAAAGAAATAATCGCACCTTCCAATTCTCGCACATTGGTTTTGATGTTCTTCGCAACATATTCCACGATTTCATCTGGCATATCAACGCCATCGCGGAAAAGCTTATTCTTCAGAATGGATACCCTGGTCTCAAAATCAGGACTTTGTAACTCAGCTGACAGACCCCATTTAAACCTTGATAATAAACGCTGTTCTATATCTTGCATATCAACTGGTGCCTTATCACTTGTCAGCACCACCTGTTTTCCATTCTGGTGTAAATGATTAAATATATGGAAGAAAACATCCTGGGTTCCGCTTTTTCCAGAAAGGATTTGAACATCATCGATGATCAAAACGTCTATTATCTGGTAGAAATGAATGAAATCATTCCTGTTGTTCTTTTTTACCGCATCTATATATTGTTGTGTAAACTTCTCCGCAGAGATATAAAGCACGGTTTTTTCAGGGTATTTGTCTTTAATTTCAACACCAATGGCGTGAGCCAAATGTGTTTTACCCAGGCCAACGCCTCCAAAAATAAGCAGTGGATTAAACGAAGTGCCTCCTGGTTTATTGGCAACAGCAATTCCGGCATTTCTTGCTAGTCTGTTTGAATCACCTTCAAGGAAATTATCAAAATTGTAATTAGGATTGAGTTGCGACTCGATCTTTACATTTCTGATTCCGGGAATGATAAAAGGATTTTTTAATTCCGGACTTTTATTTTCCAATGGAATGTCAACCTCCTGAGCTTTTACGGCAGAACGATTGGAACTAGGAATTCTTTCGGTAAATGGTTGCTTATTGCCATAGGTGTTCTCCATTTTAATCACGTACACCAGTTTAGCATCCGATCCCATTTCCTTGGTCAGTGCAACCTTTAAAATTTTAACGTAATGCTCTTCCAGCCATTCGTAGAAGAATTTACTAGGAACTTGTATGCTTAATGCATCGTCCTGAAGCTTTACTGCAACTATCGGTTCAAACCAAGTTTTATAGGCTTGCGGTTGAATATTATCTTTTATGAATTCCAGACAATTATTCCATACCGATTGCGCAGTCTCCCTCATTCTAAATGCAAAATTTTGTAGTTAGTTAAATTGGCTTTTGTAAAAATCGAACAGAACTCGGGGTATTCTGTAACAGGGTATTTTTACATGACAAATATGTGAACAAAAATCTTAAAAAAAAAATCAAATACTATTGAATTTTAAGAAATTTTTCCTCATGTTTCGAAAGCATTTCAAAGTACAAAAAAAATTCTATTTCCCCCTGATGTTTCCAAATAAAATTCAAATACGAGTCCGTTATGGCGAGACCGATCAAATGGGTGTGGTGTATCACGGGAATTATGTGCAATACTTGGAAATGGGAAGAATTGAATGGTTGCGCCAGTTTGGTATTTCATATAAAAAAATGGAGGAAAACGGAATCAAGTTACCCGTTATATCAATCGGTGTAAATTATAAAAAATCAGCAGCTTACGATGATCTGATTACGGTCGTTACCCGGTTGAAGAAAACACCTTCAGTCAAGATTGAATTTGAGTATGAAATTCTGAATGATAAGGGGGATCTGTTGACCGAGGCTGAAACCACCCTGGCTTTTATCGATATGCATACCAATAAGCCGATCAGATGCCCTCAATACCTTCTCGATCAATTAGAGGTTAATGACTAATCCCTGGATAATCTGACACCATAAATACCCCTGATTTTATTTTCTATCTCTTCCGCCTGCTGTTGCCGAACCCCTATTTTTATTTTGCAGTTTTCAAGCAGTTCCTGTTTAATGATCTCGATGTCATGTTCTTTAATAAGTCTCATAACCTTACTGAGCAGAGGGTATTCGAATTTAAGTTGGAATTCCTTTTTCAAGGTCAAAACCATATCTTCTGCTTCTTCGAGGCAATATTGCGCAGCGGTTTTATAAGCTTGAATCAATCCGCCTACTCCTAATTTAGTACCCCCATAATATCGGAGAACAACAACCAGTACATCAGTAAGATTCGACGCATGAATCTGACCCAGAATGGGCTTACCGGCACTGTTATTTGGTTCACCATCATCATTGGCTCTATAATTTACTTCTGGAAATCCTAATTGATAGGCATAGCAGAAGTGCCTCGCTGTATGATGCTTTTTTTTGAGCGTCTCAAGAATAGTTTTCACCTCTTCTTCAGTTCTAACGGGATAGGCAAATCCAATAAACTTACTGCCTTTTTCCTTGTATGGCTCACCCTCAACGGCCTTTTTAATTGTTATGAATTGATCTGAAGCCAACATGGATTAAAAAATAATTCGTTCTTTTAATTCAATGATGTCCTGGCATGACGGATCCAGATTCCAGGTTTGAAAACCAAGAGATTTGGCCGCTTCTGTATTCTCTGTTGTATCATCAATGAACAAACACTCTGACGCTTTTAAATCGTTTTGTTCAAGAACCCAATTGTAAATTTCAGATTCAGGTTTTCTTCTTTGTATTTCATGAGAGAGGTAAAACTGGTTGAAGTGATTCTTGAATTCATTAAAAAAAGGAACCCTGTCCTTAACATACTGAATATGTAGTTCATTTGTATTGCTGAGCAGCATAAAACTAAGGTCGGTTTCTTGTCTCAGGTCTCTAAGAAAATCTAACCTGTATTTTGGGAAGTCCTTGATAATGCAGTTCCATGTATCAATTAGGTCGGCCTCATCGATTAATGAAAATCGCTTTCGGTAATATTCTTTAAACTGCTCTGTTGTTATTTCACCTTTTTCATAGGAGGCATTTATACTGATCATGTCGCTATCTATGCCTTCAATATTGAACAATTCAAGAGCCCTATTCATCGCTCCCGACTTATCCAGGTTTATGAATATGTCACCAAAATCAAAAATGATGGCCTTAAGCATTTTGATATATTTTTAAAATATCTCCATCAATGGTCATTTGTTCAAAAGGATCAGCATTTAATTTTGGTGCCGGCATTCCATCTTCCAATTCAACCTGTCCCGTAAAAACCCTGGCCTCGTCCCAAAAATTCAGATCTATAAAGTAACCAAGGGTCTTTGCACCTCCCTCGATTATAACAGAATTAATTCCCAATTTATATAAGTGTTCTCCAATTTGGGAAGCAATATTTGCACTAAAATCGATATGGTCTTCACTTAAAACAATTGGAGCTTTTCCCTTAAATATATTATAATCTTTTCCCAGGCCATTGTATTGGTCTATTACCACTTTTATTGGATCATTCCCGGACCAGTTCCGAGTATTTAAACCGGGATTATCATGCTTCACGGTATTGAATCCTACAAGAATCGCTTGTTCTTCACTTCTCCATTTATGCACCAATTGTCTCGATCTCCTATTACTGATCCAGACCGGTCCGATTTTATTTCTGCTGTCCGGAGCAAGAATTCCATCTCTGGACTGAGCCCATTTTAATATGATATAAGGCCTTTGTTTTTCATGAAAGCATATAAAGCGTCTGTGATGATGGCGACATTCCAAATCCAAAATACCTGTTTCCACATGGCATCCAGCCTGTTCCAGGATAGCGATACCCTGACCGGAAACATCCGGATTGGGGTCGATACAACCAATAATAACTTGTCTAATGCCCGATTCTATGATATGATTTGCACATGGAGGAGTTTTTCCATGGTGAGAGCAGGGTTCAAGACTAACATATAAGGTTGATTGCCTTAATAAAGATTTATCCTTAACAGAGGCAATAGCATTCACTTCGGCATGCGGACCTCCATAAGGACTGGTATAGCCTTCTCCAATGATCTTGTTCTCATGCACAATTACACAGCCCACATTTGGATTAGGCCTAGCCGTTCCGAGGGCTAAGGTCCCGATCTCAAGGCATCGATGCATATATCGCTTATCGCGCGTCACCTACAATTTGATTTTGACATCATCCGTAATATCAATCGGATAGTCATACGAAAATCCGAGTACCTTATAAGTGATTTCTCCCTTGTACCTGACTTTCAGTGATTCAGAGAACAGGCTTCCAATTAGTCCACCTATACTTTTATTGCTGAACAGGCTATCAGCAGGTATCCCGGCTTCAAGCGGTATGGTGAAAGCATTGTCTGCAGGTACATCAAATTCTTCAGAAACAATTGTAGCCATCTCCACATCATTAACAAATACTTTAATACCGTCGGTCTTCAAAGTACCACCAATGTTATTCGGATTTCTGAAATGGGCATCAGCACTAACGTATATCAACTCGGCAGAAGCATCTTTAATAACCAGGTTATCAACCCCTACAAATTCAGGTTTTTCATTTACTTTACAGCTCAAAAGCACAGCAAATATTGTTAATAAGATTAAGGTATTTCTCATTTTAGCTTTTTTCATTTTGCTGTATATTCACAAACACAAAGCTACATTAATTTTATGAGCGATTGCTCCTTTTTAATTAGAGAAATAAGGCCTGGAGATAACGATGAATTGAGATCGATAATTCAATCGATTTTCCCCGAATTTGGCCTGCCATTCGAAGGAACTACCTATGAAGATCATGAGACCGCTCATATGTTTGAATCATACCAGGATCAAGGGGAATTCTATTTGGTTTTAGCGGAAAATGGCAAAGTGGTTGGTGGTGCCGGTATCAAACCCTTGAGAGATGAGCAAGAAGATATTTGCGAACTTCAGAAAATGTATTTTAAACCCAAAAGCAGGGGCAAGGGATATGGAAAACTATTGTTTGATAAATGCATAGACAGGGCCAGAGAAATGGGGTACAAACAATGTTATCTGGAATCAGCATCAGTGTTAAAGACGGCGATCTCTATTTACGAAAGAAATGGCTTCAAGTTTTTAGACAGACCAATGGGAAATACCGGACATTATTCCTGCGGTGTTTGGATGATTAAAGATTTATGAAATTAAAAAGTATCCAGAAGATCTTTCATTCAGAACTCGATTCCATTTACGGAAAGCAAGAGGTTGACAGTTTTTTCTATTTACTTATTGAATACTATTTCAATTTACCTAAATATTACCTGGCTTTGGATCCTGATTTTAGCCTGTCTAAAGATGAACAGGCCCTGATGATCAAGGCTCTTCATGATTTGAAAATGGAGCGACCGATACAATATATAATGGGTATAACCGAATTTCTGGGAATGCCTATTAAGGTGAATGAAAATGTATTAATACCTCGCCCGGAAACGGAAGAGTTGGTTGGCTGGGTGCTGATGGAAGTTAAAAATTCAGATCAGCCAGTGAATAGAATCCTGGATGTAGGGACTGGCAGCGGATGCATTGCCATCGCCATAGCCAAGGAATTTCCGAATATTGAAGTTTTTGCACTGGATAAAAGTGAGGACATTCTTGAATTGGCAGAGGAAAATGCGGCTTTGAATAAGGTTAAGGTTCATTTCACCCATTCGGATGTGTTGATAGATAGAGATAATATCACTGGAGTAGATAAGTTTTTTGACGTAATTGTTTCAAATCCACCCTATGTGCGATATGCAGAAAAACAGTATATGCAGAATAATGTTTTAATGAATGAACCTCATGATGCCCTTTTTGTTGATGATAATAATCCACTAAAATTTTATGATGCGATTTCAGACCTGGGCTTGTATACCCTGAAACCAGGAGGCAAAATGTTTTTTGAAATCAATGCTTACCTGGCCGATGATATGCAAGATCTGCTACAGGGTAAAGGTTATTCCGATATTGAATTAAGACAGGATATTTTTGGTAAGGATAGAATGATTAAAGCTATACACCACCAATGAAGAGCATAGCAGTTTTTTGCGGTTCAAGTGAAGGATTCAATCCTAATAATGCTACAATGGCATACGAATTAGGTCAATTGCTCGCCACTGAAAGTATAGAGCTGATATATGGTGCTGCGAAAATCGGACTGATGGGAGCCGTGGCCAGGGGAGTTCAGGATAATGGTGGCATTTGTATTGGTGTAATTCCTGATTTTCTGAAACAAAAGGAGATCGTTAATTTAAATTCAGATGAATTGATTGTTACCGAAAATATGCATGATCGCAAAATTATCATGTACGAACGCTCAGATGGATTCATAATAATTCCGGGCGGATTTGGGACTCTTGATGAGTTTTTTGAAATCGCGACCTGGGGTCAATTGGGGCTACATACCAAACCCATTGGCGTCCTGAACTATAATGGTTATTTCGATGCATTACTCAAACAATTCAATCATATGGTTGAAGAAGGATATCTGAAGCAACAGAACCTGGATGCCATCCTGGTGGATGAGGATATACCCGGATTGCTGGGCAAAATGAGAAATTTTAAACCTTTACCCACACCAAAGTGGTTGAGCAAAGAAGGGCTTTAATATGAATGACAGGGAAAGAATCATAAAACTAAGAGAAGAATTAAGAGAGCATAATTACAGGTATTATGTATTGGATAAACCTGTAATCAGCGATTATGAATTCGATTTAAAACTTAAGGAACTTCAAAAGCTTGAGGATGCAAATCCTGAAATGTATGATCCTAACTCACCTACACAACGAGTAGGAGGAGATATCACCAAAGATTTTAAAACGGTTAAGCATGATTTCAGGATGTATTCCCTGGATAATTCATACAGCAGTGAGGATTTGTTAGACTGGGAGAATCGCATAAAAAAAATGATCGGTGCACCGGTGCAGTTCACATGTGAACTGAAATATGATGGAGCGTCGATGAGCATCACTTATGAAAATGGTCAACTCCTGCGTGCTGTAACCCGTGGAGATGGAGTTCAGGGTGATGAGGTAACGGCTAATGTCAGAACCATTAATAGTGTTCCATTACAATTGAAAGGGGTTAGCGAAGGCCGATTTGATGTCAGGGGAGAAATCGTACTTCCTATAGATGGATTTAATGCCATGAACGAGATTCGGATAAAGCAGGGAGAGGAGCCATACAGGAACCCGAGAAATACTGCATCAGGAAGCCTGAAATTGCAGGATAGCGCAGAAGTAGCCAAAAGACCACTTGAATTTCTGATGTATGGTATAAAATCTGAACCTCCTGTTTTCAAAACCCAGTTTGAAAGCCTTGAAATGGCCCGAAACTGGGGATTCAAAGTCCCGGGTGATGCGCGCCTGGTAAATTCAATTGATGAGGTCCTTGAATTTATAGAATTTTGGGATAATAAACGCCACGACCTGCCCTATGAGACAGATGGAGTAGTAATAAAGGTTAATGATTTGCATGTACAGGATGAACTTGGTTATACAGCCAAATCGCCACGGTGGGCGATGGCATACAAATTTAAGGCAGAACAGGCATCTACGAAATTGAACAGTATTTCATACCAGGTGGGACGCACTGGCGCCATAACACCTGTGGCTAACCTCGAGCCGGTGCTGTTAGCAGGAACCATTGTAAAGAGGGCATCCCTTCATAATGCAGATCAAATAGAAAAACTGGATGTAAGGGCAGGGGATACGGTTTATGTTGAGAAAGGTGGTGAGATTATCCCAAAAATTGTTGGTGTGGAAACCAGCAAACGATCTGCCGATTCTGTACCTACAGTTTATATTGCTGAATGTCCCGAATGCAAGACACCCCTGTTCCGAACCGAAGGAGAGGCCCAGCATTATTGTCCGAACACAATGGGATGCAAACCCCAGATCATTGGAAGGATTGAGCATTTTATTTCCAGGAAGGCTATGGATATTGAGGGGCTCGGCGGGGAAACGGTTGGATTGCTGGTTGAAGCAGGACTTGTAAAGAACTTTGCTGACCTGTATGAATTGAAGAAAGAACAAGTCATACCATTGGAGCGCATGGCCGATAAAAGCGCTGATAATCTTATAAATGGAATAGAAGCGTCAAAAAATATTCCTTTTGAACGCGTCCTCTTTGCCATGGGAATCCGTTATGTGGGAGAAACCGTAGCAAAAAAATTAGCACGTTCATTCAAATCGGTGTCACAACTGATGGAAGCTTCCTACGAAGATCTGCTTGCTGTTGAGGAAATAGGGGAAAAGATTGCCCGGAGCATTATCGAGTTTTTCGAAAATGAAGAAAACAGGCAATTGGTCGAACGATTGAAATCTTACAGGCTGCACTTAGCCATATCTGAAGAAGAAATGGCCGATCATACTGATAAGCTTCAAGGAAAAAGCTTTGTGGTCTCAGGCGTATTCGAAAGCCTGAGTAGAAATGAATTAAAATCACTTATCGAGAAAAATGGAGGAAAAGTCAGCTCTTCTATCTCTTCGAAGACATCCTTTGTTGTTGCCGGGGCAAATATGGGGCCAAGTAAAAAGCAGAAGGCCGACAAGTTCGGAATTCCCATTATCAATGAGCAAGATTTCTTACATTTAGTTAGTTAGAATGATTCTAAATTAGCCTAAAAAATCGATAAAATGTATTTATTTATCGATTACATGTAATTTTTTGTAATATATTTGCTTCAAATCAAAGGGATTAATTAATGCGTAGGACAAAATTATTGTTGGCCATCATTGTGGTATTGGTTACCACATTTTTTGGTTTTGTCATATTTCAACAGCAGGAGCTGTCTGATTATGTCCGCCCATTGTTGTTACCTATGGTCCTGGTAATGTATTGCGCTTCCGGATACAGTAAGAGTACCTACTTCTTTTTATTCCTATTGCTTTACTCCCTCGCTGAATTCCTGACCGTAGCCTACTACAATTCTGCTCTGACCGAATTGTTTGAAGACCCGCTTTATTATCTCTGTAATACCCTGTACATCTTTGCCTATATTTTCCTGACCATTGAGGTTTTGCGTAATATGGAACTTTCGAAGATTTTCAGCAGATTTAGTATTCATTTGATCATACTGCTGATCTTAGATATTTATTGTGTGATGCTGGTAACGGATGTAGCAGTAAAAAGCGGTGCTCTGGTCTATACTGTCGATCATGTTCTTGAATTTACCTATAATGTTGTAATCATGGCCCTTTTAACCATAACACTGGTAAACTATCTTCACAGGGATACCAAGAAGGCAATGAATCTTTTACTTGGTTCTTTATGTATTGTTTTCTCTGAAGTGATACAGGTGGCATACTATTATGTTTCTGAGATAACTATTCTCAGCATAGCCTATAACCTTCTGTTGATTCTGGCATTTGTATTTTTTTACCTTCAGATTGGGATGTCCACAGAATCCAGTATGCAAAACAAACCGGCAGTTCCTACCGAAGTTGAAGCCTAAAGTTTCTTTCCGATTAGCGGAATCGATTTCCGATAATAAATCAGAATTATTGCAGCGAGTATAAAGGTCACAACGGCGGTGATGAATAAAACCCCATTATCATTGTTAACTACTATTCCTAATTGGGTCAGGTGAGAAACAATTGCACCTCCAATAATTCCCATGGTTAGTGCGGCACCAAGCCAAGCCGTTCTGGGTATCAGAATCAGAATCCCGGCGATGAGTTCCAGGATACCTATTGTTATTCTTCCGTGGGGTTCCAGTCCCAGTGCCTCAAAAATATATACGCTGTCGGGATGCGCTGTAAACTTAAATCTTAGGGTTTGAATAAGAATAATGGCGACTACCACTCTTAAAACAAGGACAACTCTTTTCTTAGAAATCACGACGAAAATAATTTACCTCATTAGACGTGCATTCCAGATGTCCTTACACCATCAAACAATTATTGTTGTTCCCTTGTCGGGTTTAACCTCTCCCGAATCAAAGATAAAATCAATTCGGCCTAAGTATAATCCGTAACATCCCACCTGGTTCACTAAAACATTTTCACCTGCAGAATTCTTCTCTATAGTAGGCTTGGGAAGAAAGGTATGGGTATGGCCTCCTATAATAAGATCGATGTCCTTTGTTGAACGGGCAACGATCAGGTCACTAACCTTATCTGGGTTTGTACGATAATTATATCCGAGATGAGACAGGCAAATTACCAGATCACAACCTTCATCATGTTTTAAAGTACGGCTCATATCAGTGGCAACTTCTATCGGGTCAAGGTACCTGGTTTCCTTAAATAAATTTTTGATAACCAAACCTTCCAGTTCAATCCCCAGTCCGAATATCCCAATCTTTATTCCAGCCTTCTTGAAGATGCGGTACGGTTTTACCAAACCGTTCATTACTGTATTACTGAAGTCGTAGTTAGAAGAGACAAATTCGAATTTAGCATTCGGCATCTGGGCATACAAACCGTCAATTCCATTGTCGAAATCGTGATTACCAATCGTGGCGGCATCGTATTTAAGCATGCTCATCAGTTTGAACTCCAACTCGCCTCCATAATAATTAAAATATGGTGTGCCCTGGAATATGTCACCGGCATCAAACAATAAGGTATTAGGGTTTTCTGCACGGATTGCCTCGATTAAATTCGCTCGCCTTGCCACGCCACCTTTATTGGCATTCCTTCCATCTTCAGGTCCGAAAGGATCGATATGACTATGAACATCATTGGTGTGCAGAATAGTGATTTTGGTCTGATCATTCTGAGTGAAAGAAGACAATGCCATACTTCCACCCATAAGTAGCGCTGAGCCTGCTGCCGATTTCTTTATAAAGGTTCTTCTTTTCATTGTCCTGAATCAGCTTTAGTTAGCAGGATTGAGTCGTTAGTCCTGATAAAACGATCATCTCGCTTCGGACTGATCGTATCATATTTATGAAAATAATCGATCATGGCATTCCTGATTTTATAATTCATAACATGCATACTGTCTCCCATTTTAAAGAAGTTCATCCGATCTCCTCCATAATACAGGTAATCATTGGTCGCCACAGAATAGGTCTTAACCGAATCGATTTGACTACCATTTATTTCAGCCTTGACAATCTTATCATGGTCACTCAGCCAAAGTTTTAACCCAGAAACAGGATGGGCCCGTTTGGCTGCAACCAAATATCGCAGCATGCTATCGATGACCTCCATTTTCATTTCAACAACAACAATCGAGTTCTCAAATGGCATGATCTCATAAGCTGTACGAGTGGTTATGGGACCTTTCGGTAAGATAGATCTGATGCCGCCATGATTTAACAAAACCATATCGATTGAGTTTCCGGTTCTGGACTTGTAAATAGGTTCGGCTTGTTCAAAAACAATATCGGCCATCATATTTCCAATAGCCGTATTCAATTCACCATCTCCTTTTGAATAAAGATCAGCGGAATAAGATATGACGCTATCAAGGTTTTTATTCACATGATCTCGGTAAGGGCTGATAAAACTATCAATGGCCTTATTATGACCAAGACTGTCGTTGATCTCGAGTCGCAGTCCTTCAATTCGTGACAGATGCCTGTCCTTTTTACAGGACATAATTGAAATGATCAAAAGGATCGCGAAACAATGTTTATAAAACTTTAAATTTCTCATTCAGGCATCGAGGAATAAAGTCAGACGGTTTATTACATTTGTAGAAACGCATAAATATAAATGTTTTTAAGGCGATTTAAAGACAAATCCAATCAGAAATTTATCAATCATCTACTGGAGGAGCAGCAACGAACAGTTCCTAGGGGCAAGGTTGATTCTGTAGGCGTTCTTTTAAATTTCAATGAATTCAATCAGTATGACCAGTTCAGGAAAATGCTGAAGGAAATCGGTATTAAAGACAACAAGGTTAAATTTATCGCGATGATTGAAGATGAAAAATCCCGGCCTAATTCATGGGATGATTTTTTTAGCCCGGACGATTTTGGCTGGAAAGGAAAAATCAAAAATCCCCAGTTGGAAGAATTCATCAATACCTCTTTCGACGCCTTGATTTGTTACTATGGCACTACCTTATTTGAATTGGATTTTGTCTCTGCCATGTCGAGAGCGAAATTCAAAATCGGGATTTCAGATCATGATCCCAGGCTATTCGATCTGATCATCCAGTTAGAGCCAAGATATCTCAATGTGTTTGCAAAGGAAATTGAAAAATATTTGACTGTACTTAACAAGATATAATGAAGGAACTTATAGGAACCGGTGTGGCCTTAGTCACACCTTTTACTCAAAACGGCGAGGTTGACCATGAGGCATTAGCCGGCATAGTTGAATTCAATATTCAAGGTGGTGTGGATTACCTCGTGATAAGTGGTACAACAGGAGAAAGTGTGACCATTAACAAGGAAGAGAAAAATGCTATCATTCAAACTGTAATCGATTCTAATAAAGGTAGAAAACCCCTGGTTATTGGTATTGGTGGCAATAACACCGCTGCTATTATTGATGAATTGAAACATACCAACCTCGAACCTTTTGCCGCGGTGCTTTCAGTATCACCCTATTACAGCAAACCTACTCAGGAGGGTCTATATGAACATTTCAAGGCGGTTGCAGCTCATTGTCCGAAGCCAATAATCTTATATAATGTTCCGGGTCGGACATCCAAGAACATGGAGCCATCTACAAGTCTGCGATTGGCAAACGATGTAGCAAATATTGTTGCCATAAAGGAGGCAGGAAATAATGTTCATCAATACCTCGAATTACTAAAGAACAAGCCTGATGGCTTTCATATAATTTCAGGTGATGATGACCTCGCTCTTAGTGCTGTTCTGGCTGGAGGATCTGGTGTCATATCTGTTGTAGGTCAGGCAGTTCCAAAGGAATTTTCCAGCATGATTAACTACGGATTGGAAGGAAAGGCTAAGGAAGCCTACGAATTACATTTTAAATTAATGGATCTGACCTCAGCGGTATTTGCAGAGAATAATCCAGCAGGGATTAAGGCTGTTTTAAACACCCTCGGATTGTGTAATTCTACCGTAAGATTGCCTTTGGTTGAGGCTAGTGATAAACTGAAATCAGAAATCAAATCCATTCTTAATACGTTAAATGGTTGAATCAATTGATACAACTTCAAAATAAAGGTTTTTATTATCCGTTATAAATAGTTACTTTTGCATGCTGTTTTTATGATGAAAAAGACGATTTTAATATTAGCCATCACCGCTCTTCTCAGTTCATGTAATGAATATCAGAAGGCGCTTCGCTCAACGGATGTTGCCGAGAAGTTTAAGATGGGAACCTCGTTATATGATGAGGGCAAATATAACAAGGCCAATAGGCTGTTTGTTCAGATTGTCCCTAAGTATAGGGGAAAACCACAGGCAGAACGGTTGATGTATATGTATTCGAAGACCTTTTATGAAAACAGGGATTATTACACAGCCAATTACCAGTTTGAACGATTTGTAAGCGCCTATCCGGAGAGTCAGAAGGCAGAAGAAGCCGCTTTCCTGGGTGCAAAAAGCTATTACTTCCTTTCGCCGGTTTACACTAAAGAACAGAAGGAAACTACGGAAGCCATTCAGAAATTACAGGGATTCATCAATGCATTCCCAAGTTCTGAATATGCTGATGAGGCCAATAAACTCGTTCAGGAGTTGGATTTTAAATTGGAAAAAAAGGCTTTTGAAATTGCAAAGCAATACAATAAGATCGGGCCTTTTACACGGGATTACCAGGCTTGTATTTCTGCATTCGACAATTTTCTGCTGAATTACCCGGGAACTGTCTTAAGAGAAGAAGCCCTTTATTATCGCTTGGATGCGGCTTTCAAATTAGCCATTAATAGTGTAGAATGGAAGATGGAGGACAGGATAACTAAAGCGATAGGATATTATGATCAATTCATCGGTAAATACCCAGAATCGAAATTCAGGGCGAATATTGATGATATGAACCAGGAATTGATCGAGTTAAAACAAAAGTTTGATACAAAAAGTAAATAAATCATAATGATGGATTTCAAGAAAGTAAACGCTCCGGTAACCACAGAAACTTATAACAGGAATCAGATTGACGAGCCCACAACAAATATTTATGAGTCTATTTCAATTATTTCTAAACGTGCAGAGCAGATCAACACCGAAATGAGGAAAGAGCTGATAGAAAAGCTTGAGGAGTTTGCTACTTACAATGATAGCCTTGAGGAAATCTTTGAGAATAAAGAACAGATCGAGGTATCAAAGTTTTATGAGCGTCTGCCAAAACCTCATGCCATTGCTATCCAGGAATGGCTTAAGGAGAATATCTACTACCGTAATA
Organism: Flavobacteriaceae bacterium; assembly: GCA_013042625.1. Classification (GTDB taxonomy): domain Bacteria; phylum Bacteroidota; class Bacteroidia; order Flavobacteriales; family Flavobacteriaceae; genus SHLJ01. The sequence continues at coordinate 21,255 of JABDPU010000291.1, forward strand.
CAGAGAGCGACAATCAAGAATAATACCTGATGTCTGTTTTACGCGGTAAGAAAGTATTGCTGGGCATAACAGCCGGTATAGCCGCTTATAAAACAGCTAGCCTGGTGAGGCTCTTTGTAAAGTCAGGCGCCGAAGTAAAGGTGGTCATGACACCGGCAGCCAAAGACTTTATCACACCACTTACCCTTTCAACCCTATCAAATAACCCTGTAGTTTCTTCGTTTACACATGAGGAAGATGATAATGCCATGTGGAATAACCATGTGGAACTGGGCCTTTGGGCTGATCTGATGGTTATTGCACCAGCTACGGCTAATTCGCTTTCGAAAATGGCCAATGGAACAAGTGATAACCTTCTGATTGCAACTTACCTTTCAGCTAAATGCCCTGTATATTTTGCTCCCGCAATGGATCTCGATATGTACAAACATCCCAGTACGAAGGAATCCTTCGATACACTTATGGATTATGGCAACATTATGATCCCGGCCGAACACGGCGAACTGGCAAGCGGATTGGTAGGACAGGGGAGAATGGCTGAACCCGAAGCCATTATAAAGTTTATCGAGAATCATATAATTGATAATCTGCCCATGTATGGGAAAACAGTATTGATCACGGCCGGACCAACCTATGAACCCATTGACCCGGTACGTTTTATAGGAAATCATTCCAGTGGGAAAATGGGATTCGCACTGGCCAGGGCTGCTGTTGAGTTGGGCGCACAGGTTAAAATGATATGCGGCCCCACCCATGAATCATTCCCGCATGATCTTATTCATTTCATTCCAGTATTGACAGCTCAGGATATGTTTGAAGCTGTTCATGATCATTTCAAAGACTGTGATGTGGCTATAATGGCTGCCGCCGTTTCTGATTATCGCCCTAAAACTGTGGCGACTGAAAAAATAAAAAAGCATTCTGAAACGTTTAAGATTGAACTGGTAAAGACCAGGGATATCCTGGCTTCATGCGGTGAGATCAAGTCTGAACAGTTTCTTGTGGGTTTTGCACTTGAAACCGATAATGAACTTGAAAACGCCATTGATAAGTTAAAGAAGAAGAATTTAGACTTAATTGTATTAAATTCGTTAAGAGATAAAGGAGCAGGATTTGGTACCAGCACCAATAAAGTTACCCTGATAAGAAAAGATGAGAGCGTTGTCTCTTTGCCTTTGAAATCGAAAATGGAAGTCGGGATGGATATAATGAATGAAATATTAATTCAATTAAATGCGTAATCTATTTATAATAGTACTTATGTTTTGGGCTGCATCGTCAACAGCCCAGGAACTCAACTGTGATGTTGTAGTTAATGCCCAACTTACAGGTAATGAGAATGTTCAGGTATTCAGGACGCTGGAGACACAGCTCAATGAATTTGTCAATAATACCAAATGGACCAACAGGACATTTTTGCCAAGAGAACGGATTAATTGTAATATGGTAATCACCATTAATGGATATGATAGTGATGTATTCCAGGCTACAATACAGGTAAGTTCTTCCCGTCCTGTTTTCAATTCGACCTATGGTTCTCCTGTATTGAATTTCAATGACCGGGACTTTAATTTCCGTTATCTGGAGTACCAAAACCTAATATACAGTCCGAATCAGTTCGAATCCAATCTGGTTTCGGTTATCGCGTTCCATGTCTATATGATTTTAGGAATGGACGCAGACACCTTTTCACGTAAAGGAGGTGACGAATATTTTAACCAGGCCAGGACAATTGTGGGTTATAGTCAACAGAATAATGCCCTTGGCTGGGAACCTCCAAAGGCCGGCGATCAGACAAGAAGTGCTTTGATCGACCAGGTTTTATCTCCAACCTTTAAGGAATTCAGAGATGTGATGTACTCCTATCATCGCGATGGCCTCGATATTATGCACACCAATGCAAAGAATGCTAAAACCGCCATTGCTAATGCGTTGAATTCGTTTGCAGCGATGAATAGCAGGCGACCCAATTCATTCGTATTAAGAGTCTTTTTCGATGCAAAATCTGACGAAATTCAGGATGTCTTTTCAGACGGTCCCAGTGTGAATATTACCAACCTGGTTTCAACCCTTTCGAGAATTGCACCAATGCATGCTACGAAATGGCGCTCTATTTCTTTCTGATGTTTTGGAAATTTATTGATAACTTTGAGTGCTATTTGATTCAATAATCCATTGATTACTTCCCTATCCATAAAGAACTATGCTCTCATTGAAGATATCCAAGTCGATTTCAGAGAGGGCTTCTCCATAATTACCGGTGAGACCGGTTCGGGGAAATCTATTCTTATCGAAGGCCTTTCTTTAATTTTAGGTAGTCGTGCCGATTTGTCAAGCGTACGGGATTTAAGTAAGAAATGTATTATCGAAGGTACATTCCATATTGGGAATTATGACCTGGAACAAATATTTATTGATGCTGAAATAGACTTTGATGAGGAGACCATCATAAGGAGAGAGATATTACCTTCAGGAAAATCAAGAGCATTTATAAATGATACACCGGTAAATCTCGGTACCCTGACTTTGGTGGGCGACAAATTGATCGATATTCATTCTCAACATCAGAATCTTGAGTTGGCCGATACAGATTTTCAATTTAAGGTTCTTGATGCTTTGGCGGGTACCAAACAGGACCTGGCAGAATACCAGTCTACCTTGTTATCTTTTAATACCCTTCAAAAGGAACTGGACAGACTGCAGCGACTGAAATCTGAGGCTATAAAAGAACAGGATTATAATACATTCCTGTTCAATGAACTCAATGATGCCCAATTAACACCGGGTGAACTGGAAGACCTGGAAGATGAATACAAAACAATAAGTAATTTTGAAGCCATACAGGAGGGATTTAATGAAATTACACAACGGCTTAGCAGTGATGATCTGGGGATCATTCAGAATTTGACCCAGGTAAGAAATACCCTGAAGAATCTTACCGAGATGTCACCCGAGAACTATTCGCTCTTCGAAAGGGTTAACAGTGCGCTCATTGAATTGCAAGACGTTTTACAAGAGGTTGAAAATACCAGGGAAGGACTGAATGTAGACCCGAATCAGGTGCATTTAATCACCTCAAAATTGAATACCATTAATAGTCTGATGCTTAAGCATTCAGCCAATTCGGTGAATGAACTGATTAAAATTCGGGAAGACCTTCTTAAAAAGGTTAATGTTTTTGAGGATATTGATGACGAGATTTTAAGAAAGCAAAATGTATACAATATCAAGGAGGCAGAGATCAAAGAGATGTCATTACGTTTGCATACCAATCGCAAAAAGGCGATCCCCATTCTTAAGGATCACCTGGCTCATATACTTTCTGGCCTGGGCATGGAGCATTCAAGATTTGAAATTGATCTGCAATTGGGAGAGAGTTATATGGAATCGGGTAGAGACGAGCTAACCATATTATTCTCTGCAAATAAAGGAAGCACCTTAAAGCCTTTGAAAAATGTAGCTTCAGGAGGAGAGATCTCCAGGATCATGCTGGCCATAAAATCGATTCTGGCCAATTATATGCATTTACCAACGATAATTTTTGACGAAATCGATTCGGGCGTATCTGGTGAAATCTCCGATAAAATAGGTGAGATCATGAAACAGATGAGTGAGACCATGCAGGTTCTAACTATAACTCACCAGCCACAGATCGCAGCTAAAGGAGACAATCACTATAAAGTGTTTAAAGAAGATAAAAATCAAAGTACAATTACCCAGCTCAACCGATTGACCAAGGAGGAACGTATTGTGGAAATTGCCCAGATGCTGAGCGGAAAGGAAATGACCACTTCTGCCATAGCGCATGCCAAACAATTATTGAATTAAATGGTATATTTGACCACTTAATTTTTCAAACTAACCAGCAAACAATCACATTATGTCATATAATTTACTCAAAGGCAAGAAAGGAATCATTTTTGGAGCTTTAGACGAGAATTCAATAGCCTGGAAAACCGCTGAACGCGTGCATGAAGAAGGGGGTACCTTTGTATTAACAAATGCGCCAATTGCAATGCGTATGGGATCAATCAATCAGTTAGCCGAAAAAACAGGTTCTGAAATTATACCTGCTGATGCTACTTCTATTGAAGATCTTGACAACCTGGTTCAGAAGTCCATGGATATCCTTGGAGGGAAAATTGATTTCGTGCTTCATTCCATAGGAATGTCTGTCAATGTTAGAAAAGGACGTGCCTATACCGATCAGAATTACGACTGGACCCATAAAGGAATGGACGTATCTGCGCTCTCGTTCCACAAGGTTATGCAAACGCTTTACAAGGCTGATGCGATGAATGAGTGGGGAAGTATTGTTGCGCTGACTTATATGGCTGCCCAGCGCGTTTTTCCCGATTATAATGACATGGCCGATAATAAGGCATATTTGGAAAGTATTGCACGTAGTTTTGGATATTTCTTTGGCCGGGACAAGAAAGTCCGTGTCAATACGATTTCCCAGTCGCCAACACCAACAACGGCCGGTCAGGGTGTTAAGGGATTTGATGGTTTTATCGCATATGCCGAAAAAATGTCACCCCTGGGGAATGCAACGGCTTTAGACTGTGCCAATTATACCGTCACTCTTTTTAGTGACCTTACCAGGCGTGTAACGCTTCAGAATTTGTTCAACGATGGCGGTTTCAGTAACATGGGTGTTAGTGATGCGGTCATGGAAGGCTTTATGGAAGAATAATCTTTGGCCGACTGAACAGGAATTTTCCTGGATTTAGCTTTAGGTTTTTATAGTTTGCCATAAATTAAATAAGTTTAATCAAGCTTAAGCCTTAAAATGAAGCAGTTATCAGTTATAGTTTGTTTGCTTTTGATGCCTTTTCACATTGTAAATGCTCAGGTGTATTTCAAAGATAAGGCCGAAGAGCTTAATTTAATGTACTCCTGCGGCATTACGGAATATGGAAATGGCATTAGTTTTTATGATTATAATAACGATGGCTGGGACGATTTAACTGTAAATACCGAAGCAGGTGAACGCCTATTGTTCTTCAGAAATATCAATGGGACCTATACCGAAGATCTTTTGATCATTCCTCCTTTAACAGACCAGACCAGACAAGTTAACTGGGTAGATATCGACAATGATGGCGATAAGGATCTTTTTGTCACAAGTGACGTCGCCGGTAACCGATTGTATGAAAATACCGGGAATATGGTTTTAACGGAAATTACGAGCGCTGCAGGCTTACCTGCTGAAAACATGTATACCTTTGGCAGCTCCTGGGGCGACTATAACAATGATGGATACCTCGATCTTTTTGTGAGCAACAGGGATGAGGTCACATTTTCCATTCCTAATTTTTTATTTCGGAATAATGGCGATGGCAGCTTTACCAATGTCACTTCGGAAGCCGGACTGGAGTTGACTTCACATTCCAGCTTTTGTGCGGTTTTCTTCGATTTTAATAATGATGGTTTTCAGGACATATTTGTTGCAAATGACAGGCTGATTTATCCTAATTTTCTTTACAAGAACAATGGAAATGGTACGTTTTCAGAAGTTGGGGCTTCGTCGAATTCAGGGACCTATATGAACGGGATGTCAGCTACAGTTGGAGATATCAATAATGACGGCTGGTTTGACATATATTGTACCAACACCACTGAAGGCAATGCCCTGTTTTTGAACAATGGTGATGATACCTTTACCGACATAGCGGTGAGTTCTGGAACTGTATTTAATGCCTATGGCTGGGGTTCGGTATTCCTGGATTCTGATTCAGATATGGACCAGGATCTGTATGTCAGCGGCTTGTATAATACTACAAATACCACCTTGCTTCCGTACGGATATTTTCAGAATGATGGTAATAACCAGTTCTCAGAACCCATCAATACAGGCTTTGAGGTAGATGACCGATCGAGTTTTTCAAATGCCATAGGAGACTATAATAATGATGGATTGATTGATATGGCAGTCGCTAATAACCAGGATGCGGATTTATTTATCTGGAAAAACGAAACCACCAATTCGAACAACTGGATAAAACTGAAGCTTGAAGGCACATTCAGTAACAGGGATGGAATTGGATCTGTCATAGAAATTGGAATTGGCGGGGAATCACAGTTTTATTATACGGCCTGTGGCGAAGGTTATCTGTCCCAGAATTCCCAACATGAAATTATTGGACTTGGCACGGCCTCCTCTGTCGATTTTATCAGGATAAAATGGCTAAGTGGGGTAGAGGACTACTTTTATAATCTTGCTGCAAATCAATCTTATGATTTTACTGAGGGGACAGGCACACTTTCTGATTCAAATTCAGAGATTTCAGAGGACCTAGAACTATTTCCGAATCCTGTGGAGGAATTTTTACAGATCAGGACTGATTTTCCAATTGAGGAAATAACGATTTTTGATAGCCTCGGAAAGACGGTTTTAAAGGCTGAAATTAATGGTGCTGAGTCGATAAAACTATCATTAAATCCGTTAAATTCAGGGGTCTATTTTGTTCAGATTAAGACAATTACAGACAATTTCATCGAAAAAATCCTTAAACGATAGAAGATTTAACGAATATATTTTACCTTTTGCCGATAATTAACCCAATTCTCTGGGTAAGTCTGAATTAAAATATATTTTTATCACTTAACCCAAATGTCTAATTACTAATTATAAATTATGAAAAAAATTACTTTATTGCTCTCTTTACTATTGATCACATCTCTGGGATTTGCCCAGGATGATTGTACTACTGCTACAGTAGTTACTGAAGGGTCCTACACCAGTCAGATTAATGATGCAGTTCCAGGAATTGATAATGGTGATGATATCTGGTTCTCTTTTACTCCTACCGTATCTGGTATTATTTCAATCTCGGTTTGTGATGACCTCGATGATCCTGATACAAGGGTGTTCCTATATGATGGAACTCCGGGATGTGGGGCATTAGGCGCATCAGTAGCTGACGACGATGACGGATGTCTTGGTACCTTCGAATCCTTATTAACAGGTTTTGGTGTTTCATCTGGAACAGAATATTTTATCCAGTTTGACGACCGTTGGAGTGTTGCTGAATTCGACTGGGTATTGAGTGTCGGACCATTTGAACCGAATGACGATTTTGCGAATGCCACCCCGGTTACCTGCGGTGGAAATTACACTGGTGACACCACTAATGCCACTCTGGACGAAGATGGTGCACCTGACGGACCAAATTATGATCTGGATGCACCTAATGTATGGTTTAGCTATGATAGTGCTGTGGAAGGAGCAGGAGACGTAACAGTTGATCTATGTCCTTCGGCTTTTGATACTTCAGTATTAATCTATACTGGAACATCTGGAAATCTTTCCCTTGTGGGAGGTAATGACGATAATGATACAGTATGTGGTTCCTCAGGAGGTACTACCCGTTCATATACAACTTTCACTGCTAACGGTACAGATACCTATTACATTACAGTGGAAGGATGGAATTTCAGTAACACTGGTGCCTATGATTTAACGATTACTTGTGCAGCTTCATGCTCACCAGCGCAAGCAAACCAGGATTGTGCTTCTGCAGCTGCAATTGCAGTGGATGGCAGTCCGAATGCGGTTGATTCCACTTGTTCTACTACAAACTTAACTCAAGAGCCAACTTGTGAAGGATTTGGTGATGTCGTGGATCTATGGTATACGTTTACAGCCCCATCAACTGGTGCTGTTGATATTACAAGAACTTTGGGTACAGCTGCTGCTGCTCATGTTGTTGTATATGATGGTAGTTGTGGATCATTCACCGAATTAGGTTGTTCTGCTGCTGTTGATGGAACACTCACAGTTTCAGGTATGACCTCTGGTAGTACATATTACCTTCAGGTTTGGAACAACGGATCTGAAGAAGGAACTTTTAATTTAACCTTAACTGAAAACACCCTTTCTGCTGGTGATTTTGAACTAATCGGATTTGAATATTATCCAAACCCGGTTAATGATAAGCTTAACATCAGTGCACAGGATAATATCGATCAGCTTACTGTTTACAATATGATCGGACAGCGAGTAATGGTTCAGAATCCTGATTATGTTAGAGCCGAATTAGATATGACAGGCCTTTCTCAAGGTTCATATTTTGTTCAGGTTACCATTAATGGTGCAACTGAAACCATTCAGATTATCAAGAGATAATTACGAATATAATTACAGAATTAAGCCTCGTTCTTCCGAATGAGGCTTTTTTTATTCTATCTCTGAAATCCTTTAACTCACATCGGCTTTTACTATTTTTGTATCGTGATCAAGCCCGAAAACATTTCATTCATTATACCGGTTTATAATCGTCCGGAAGAGATCAGGGAACTTCTTGAGAGTATGCATGCAATGGAGGGGCCAAAGTCCTTTGAAATTGTCATAGTTGAAGACGGCTCTGATATAAGTTGTGAACCGATTATTCAAGCCTTCAAAGAGGAGCTTCAGATCAAATACCTGTCAAAACCAAATTCGGGGCCTGGCAACTCGAGAAATTATGGAATGAAACGTGCAAAGGGAAACTACTTCATTATTTTAGATTCCGATTGTATTCTCCCAAAACATTACTTGATTACTGTAATAGATGAACTTAACTCCGATTTCGTTCATTGCTTCGGTGGTCCGGATGCTGCTCATGAGTCTTTCAGCCGTATTCAGAAGGCCATTGATTTCAGTATGACATCATTTATCACCACAGGTGGAATACGGGGTTCTGAGCGCAGCAAACGGTCTTTTCAGCCCAGGAGTTTTAATATGGGCCTTTCAAAAGAGGCTTTCGAAATGTCTGGAGGGTTTGGTGTCATTCACCCTGGCGAGGACCCGGATCTGGTACTAAGGCTTGAAAAAGCCGGTTATACCACCCAATTGATAAGCAAGGCTTATGTTTATCATAAAAGGCGTATCAGCTGGTCGAAATTTTATCATCAGGTGTATAAATTTGGCATGGTCAGAGCAATATTAAATCGATGGCACCCAAAAAGCAAACGCCTCACATACTGGTTCCCTACAGTCTTTATCCTTGGGTTGGTTGTGGCCATTGCAGCATTTTTTATGGGTTATCAATTACTTCTGACCCTATATGGTTTATATTTTCTCTTAGTTCTTCTTTTTAGTTGGAATAAAACGGGAAATATTTACATTGGTGTTCTGAGCATGGTAGCGGTCTTTATCCAATTTGTAGGTTATGGGACAGGGTTTTTAAGATCGAATATG